>JAUVQR010000039.1 GCA_030598065.1 Planctomycetota bacterium
CCCCCCCGCATACCCCCTAGCCTTGTGTGGCCCCTAATGTATAATGGCGGTTGTGAGAACAACTACCACTACTCGAAATCCGGTGTACGGGCCGCTGCAATACCTTAAAGGCGTAGGGCCGTGGCGGGCGCAGGTTCTAGGGAAACTCGAACTGCACACCATTCGCGACCTGCTGTACCACCTCCCCAGAGACTACCAGGACAGGAGCACTATAAAAAAAATCAGCCAGCTGGCCTTCAACGAGACCACCACCATACAGGGCCAGGTGAAGGGTGTAAGGGTCGTGCCCGGCTGGGGAAGGGGACGCAGGTGGGGCAGGGGTGGCATTCTTGAGGTGCTGGTGGCGGACGACACGGGTACCATCGCGGCGACGTGGTTCAACATGGCGTTCCTCAAGAATAAATTCAAGATAGGCGACGAGGTGCTGCTCTTCGGCAGGATACACGAGCGCGGCCACCTCCAGATAATAAACCCGGAGTTCGATATTTTAAGCAGCAGGGGCGGTGACGAGGGCGGTGACGAGGGCGAGAGCGGGAGTGACGGCAAACATGAACATAAAGCTGAACATAAACATAACAATAAACGTGGCGAGGTAGATGAGAGACATGAGATACATGAGACCAGGGCAGCCGAACCCTCACTGTCGTCAAAGGGCGGGATCGTGCCGATTTATCCGCTCACCGAGGGAATCAAGCAGCACTACCTGAGGCAGCTAATTAGAAGGGCGCTGGACGACTATGGCTCGCACCTGGAAGAAATCCTGCCGGAAGGGCTTATAAAATCCAGAGAGCTGGTGCCAATCCGCAGGGCCATGGAGGACGCCCACTCCCCCGAGAGCATGGACGCCCTGGAACCTGCCCGCAGGCGGTTCGCGTACGAGGAAATTTTTCTGTTTCAAGCGGCGCTGGCCATCCGGCGGCAGAAGATTCACACCGAGCCGGGTAATGCCTTCCGCATAGGAGAAAAAATAGACGCCCACATCCGCGGCCGCTTTCCGTTTAGATTGACAGTGGCGCAGGAGCGGGTGGTCAAAGAGATAAGGGAGGACATGGAAGGGCCGGCGCCGATGAACCGGCTGCTTCAGGGAGACGTGGGGTCGGGCAAGACGGTGGTGGCGCTGTACGCGCTGCTGGCGGCCGTGGCCAACGGCTACCAGGCGGCGCTGATGGTCCCGACCGAGGTACTGGCCGGACAGCACAGCCGGACGGTGGACAAGTACCTGGCAGGGTCAAAGGTGCGGACGCTGCTGCTTGTCGGCGGTTCGAGCCAGAAGCAGAGGAAGGAGAATCTAAGTAAAATAAAAGCGGGGGAAGTTGACCTGGTGATAGGCACCCACGCGCTGGTGTCCAAGGACGTCGAGTTCAAGAGGCTGGGTATGGTGGTGGTGGACGAGCAGCACAAGTTCGGCGTCCTCCAGAGGGCCTACCTGAGACACAAGGGGACAAGGCCGGACGTCCTGGTCATGACCGCTACGCCGATACCACGCAGCCTGTCGCTTACGCTATTCGGCGACCTGGACATATCTATAATAGACCAGCTTCCGCCCGGACGGACGCCCGTACAGACCGAGTGGGTGACAAAAAAGATGGAGGGACAGACCTACGGGCTCATCCGAGAGGAATTAAAAAAAGGCCGGCAGGTGTTTGTGGTGTATCCGCTTGTGGAGGAGTCGGAGAAGCTGGACCTGAAGTCGGCAACCGAGGGGGCCGAGACGTTTAGGCAAGAATTCCCTGAGTTCAAGACCGGGTTGCTGCACGGACGGCTCAAACAGGACGTCAAGGACGTCATCATGAACGACTTCCGGCAAAAGGAGATAGACATACTGGTCTCCACCATAGTGATTGAGGTGGGGATAGACATCCCGAATGCGACGGTGATGGTGATTGAGCACGCCGAGAGATTCGGGCTGGCCCAGCTCCACCAGTTGCGCGGCCGGGTTGGGCGGAGCGGCGAACGTTCATATTGTCTTCTGTTCGCAGACCCCAAGAGTGCCGACTCGCGCAGCAGGCTGCAGACTATAGTGAACTGCGGCGACGGCTTCAGGATAGCCGAAGAAGACCTGAGAATCAGGGGGCCGGGGGCGTTCTTCGGGACCCGGCAGCACGGAATGCCGGACTACAGGGTGGCTGACCTGACCAGGGACGTGGCGCTGCTGAAGACGGCGCGGGACGACGCCTTTAAGATGGTAGAGAACGACCCCGCGCTGAGCAAATATCCCCTGCTGAAAAAGACCGTGCTGGACAGGTACACCAGCAGGATAATACTCTCTCATGTTGTATAGTTGTATAATTTGTATTAACAGAAGGTAAACGGCATGAAAAAGGTACTGATAATTGGCGGTTCGGACTCCGGCGGCGGGGCGGGCATCCAGGCAGACCTGAAGACCGTCACCGCGCTTGGTGTGTACGGCACTACGGTTATAACCGCCATCACCTCCCAGAACACACAGGGCGTGCAGTCGGTCCACGCCGTGCCTGCCGCCTCTGTGGGCGAGCAAATAGACTCCGTGATGAGCGATATAGGCGCGGACGCGGTCAAGACCGGGATGCTCCTCAATTATGAGATAACAGAGGTGGTCGCAGGGAAGATAAGGGACTATAAGCTGATGAACCTTGTTGTGGACCCCGTGCTTCGCGCCAAGGACGGCAGCGCGCTGCTGGTGGGGGACGCGGCGATAAAGATGCTGGTTGCCGGGGTGCTGACGCAGGCCCTGCTGGTCACGCCGAACATACCTGAGGCGGAGGTTTTGTCGGGTCTTTCCATAAGGCGGCCTGCCGATATAGAAGAGGCGGCCAGGTACATTCACGGGTTGGGGGCGAAGAATGTCCTTATAAAGGGCGGTCACGCACCGGCGGACTGGCCCTCACAGCAGAAGGGTATGGTAGAGGACGTTTTTTATGACGGCCAGCGGTTCAGGGGGCTTGCCTCGCCCCGGGTAGACGTTGGAGTGGGTGTCCACGGCAGCGGCTGCACGCTCGCCTCTGCGATAGCGGCAGGGCTTGCCCACGGCAAGACGGTGGAAGAGGCCGTTCTCTTCGGAAAAGAATTCCTTAGCGGCACCATGATGCGTACAGTCAGGGTCGGCCGTGGCCACTGCGTCCTCGACCCCTCAGGTTCTCTGAAAAAAGACAAACCTTGAGCTAGTCGTTATTAATAATAGACGCCCTGGTGGCCCATGAGCTGTCCGGGTAATTCTTAAGAAGTCTGCGCCAGACGTCGAACATACCTTGGTGGTCCTTTGTGCGTTTATACTCCGAGACGCCTAGATAATAGAGCGCCCTGGGCGAGGTCTCTGTCGCCGGGAAATCCTCAGCCGTCTTGCGCCACCAGTCGCTCGCCTCACCAAACCGCCCACGGTCGTAGGCTATCTTGCCCATCGCAAAGGACGCCTCGGCAAGGAAGTCTTCCGGCGGGAGGAACCCCACAAACTCATGATGCATCTGGGTGTCTGCGGGGTCAATAAACTGGACCTGCGGCGTCCAGTGCGCGCCCATCCGGAAAGAAAGGTCACGGTTATCCTTGAAACTTATCTTTGTTGCAACAAGGTTTGTTTCTATAAACGCTGTCACTCGGTCATCGGGATACGTCACGGTATCCATTCTTTCGCAGCCGCCTCAGCCGGGCACGAAGAAGTCTACCATGACGGCCTTCTCTTCCTTCTTGGCCTTTTTCAGGGCCAGCAGGCATGTTTTCAACCAGGTAATGGACATAGGTGCCACCTCCCCCCTGTGTTAATGTAACTCCTTAAGCATACAATATATAGCGCGTTTTCGCGTGGCCGGCCGATGGCCAGCGGCATGGATGGCTATACGGTTGTATCCTATTATACAGCAACATATTGTGTACGTTTTCAAACAATATACAAAATATTGTATTTTTCAGCTTGACTTTTGTATATTCGGCACTATAATACCCTCCATGTACTACCTGTAGTAGGGTGGTACCAGGGTGGCAAACTTCTTAAAACACTTTTTCCCTTTTGTTTGTAAGCTTCGGGATAATTTGATTATACACTACAGAGAAAGGAGGTAAAACGGGAATATGACACCGGCATTACTCGAGCAGGAAGTATGTGAAACTACTGTGCTGGAAGAAAGGCTCCATGCGTTTTGTAGCGCCGTTGATACCCATGACTATCTGGAGATTGATGGTGACATTGAGGGTGACAGCCTGAGCACCCATCAGATTAGTGTTCTGAACCACCATCTCAAGGTGGCGTATGGCGTTTCTCTGGAATCGATCCTAAAACAAGAGATAGATGTCGTGATAGAGGCCCTTGAGACGGGCGTAAGGGACAGGCTATACGGCGTCACCAGGATAGTCGGTTATTACAGCCGTACGTCCAACTGGAACAAATCTAAGATTGGCGAGCTAAGGGACAGGCACAGTGGGGATTATTCTGTAAGAAAAGTTGCATAGCTAAAACGTGTCTTAAAAAAAGAAGTGTCATTCAAGAACCCGTGGGCGGGCAAGTTAAACTTGTCCGCCCATAGTTTTTATGGAGGCTGACTGAACTATGCGAACCCGGCTGAGGCGTATCTACTCAAGGCTGCATAACTACAGTGACGGCATACTAGCTCGACTCCAGGGCCTCGAAGACCTTTGCAACCGCCTCTCTGGCGTCTTTGGCGGCAACGGGGCCGGGGCGGTCGAGGTCTCTGCTGTTAAGGTCGAGTCCCCACGTGTCTATCCCAACAACAGGCTTAAACTGCATTAGGCCATAGGCAATCTCGGAGAGTGTGCCGAGTTTCCCCCCCACGGCAATCAACCCGTCACCGGAGTACGCAACGAGCACGTTCCTCGCGTAACCCATACCGGTAACAATGGGTATGTCAATGTAAGGGTTCATCCGGCTGGTGTCGGATTCCGGCAGAATGCCGACCGTCAGACCGCCGGCCTCACTGGCCCCTTTTGCTGCGGCCTCCATAACTCCTCCGAGACCACCGCATATCAAGACGGCGCCTCGTTTTGCAATCTCGCGTCCAACCTCCACGGCGGCGTTGTATTCCTTGTCGGTGGCGCTGCTGGCGCCTATAACGGATATACATCTCTTTCTTGCCATTGGATATCTTCCTCTTGTGTATGTGAAAAACCGATTATCACCCGTCCTGTGGAGACTGTCAAGGCAGATTGCACTTGCAATAAGGATGTGGAATTAATATAAGAACTGCGGGCGAGGCGACAATTTTCTTTATCCGACTGATTCGCTGGCAGAGGTCTGTTTTTTGAGTATGGAATACCCTAAACTGCGTCCTATTGAGGCCCTCCCGTATGACGAGCCGGGGCAGGACAGAATAATCCTGAGGGACCCTTCAAATCTCACTGAGACGGCAATAGTCGTCCCCTACAACGCACTTGAGATACTAAGCTTATTCGACGGAAACCGCTCCATCCTGGAAATACAATCAGCGTACGCAGAACGCCATGCCACCATTTTAGCCAGGGAGCAGATTGAAGGACTTATAAAGACTCTGGACAAGAACCTGTTTCTTGATAGCGAGACGTTCAGGCGGTTCTTAAATGACGTAGAGGAAGAATTCAGGCGCTCGGACCTGAGAAAGGCAACTCTGGCCGGCAAGGGATACGAGGATGACCCCGTGAAGCTGAGGCGACAGCTCGACGCATATTTTACGTCTGACGGCGTTCCGGGCAGAGTTTCTGCTGCCGCTTCTAAGCCGGAAGACGGTAACGTGTCCAAGACGGGTATAAAGGGCGCTGTGCTGCCCCACATAGACCTCGGTAGGGGAGGGACGTGCTACGCCTGGGGCTACAGGGAGATTGAGGAATCCGCCAACGCAAAGTGTTTCATCTTGTTAGGCACCTTTCACGGAGCCGCAAAAAGGCTGTTCAATCTCACAAAAAAGGATTTTGAGACGCCATTCGGCCGCCTGCGAACGGATGGGGAGATGGTGGACGCCCTGGAGAGAGATGGCGGCAAGGGGCTTTTCCAGGACGAGTTTGTGCATAGGAACGAACACTCTATTGAGTTTCAGGCGTTATTCCTCAAGTATTTGTATAAAGAAGCGGATGACGTCACCATAGTGCCTGTTCTTTGTTCGTCATTCTATGAGATAATGAGCGGCGAAGCCAGCCCGTCATCGGTGCAAGAGGTAGATGATTTCCTGAAGGCGCTGAGAGGCGCGATTGAGCGATGCGGCAGGGACGTCTTTTTCCTGGCAAGCGCCGACCTCAGCCACGTGGGGCCACGCTTCGGCGACCTTGCGCCCCTGACCGAACAACAGCTTCACGAGATAGAGGAAGAAGACATCAATATGATAAGGTTTATAGAAGACGTGGACGCTGAGGGCTTCTTCTCTAACGTGCAAAAGGACGGCGACAAAAGGAAGATTTGCGGCCTTTCGCCGATATACGTGCTCCTAAAGCTAATAGACGCCTCAAGGGGCAGGCTGCTCCAGTACAAACAGTGGCCGGACCCGATGGGCATGGTCAGTTTCGCCAGTATTTCTTTCCACTAGAGTTTCGGGTAGGCCGTCCGGGCCGAGACGATTGTCAGGTATCTCTCGGGCTATATTTGCGAAGTCGGCCTTATTGTATCTTGCCGTCCTTCAGGCCACGATAAAATGCCTTCATGCGTAACGCGTCTTCGTCCTGCGCGTCTTTACTCTCACAGATAATCGTGGGAGTTAGTCCGTATTCCGCTATTACTTCCAAGAACGGCTCAAACCTCGGTCCGTAGCCGTCGTCTCTGTAATTTTTGTGCCTCTTTTCCCCTTTTTCGCCGAATTCAATGGGGTAGAAATGGCAGTGTAGTTCTTTCATTTCCTCCGTACCCAGTGGGACTTTTTCACCGACGCGGTCGAAGATTTTTCTGAAATCTCCTTTTTCCAGGAGCGCTCCGCTCTCGTAGGCGTAGATGTGGGCAAAATCGAGACACGGCCTCAGAAAGTCCAGCTCACCGCACATCTCGATGATTTCCTCCAGAGAGCCCAGATACGAGGGCCTTCTGCCGACCGTCTCAACGTATATGAGGGTTTTTTTGTTATCGGTATTTTTTCGAATAACCTTGAGGTTGTCGAGGCATCTCTTCATGGCGTCGCGTGCGTTCCCCTGGTTGGTACCCGGGTGCAGGATAATCTTGTTTGTACCGAGGCAAGAGGCGAACTCTAGGCACTTGAGCATCATTTCAATGGAATTCTTGACGACCTCCTTTTTTGTGCTGGTCAGCACCACATAGTACGGGGCGTGGATGGACAGTGCCGTACCCGTTGATTCCGCGTTTTTTCTGAGAATAAGCGCCCTCTCCCTGGTCAACCTGATGCCGTGGGTAAACTGGACCTCGTAGGCGTCAAGCCCGATACCGGCCAACCAGAGGGGGTTGTTGACGCTGTCACGCTTATAGCTGGATTTCCAGAAATTCGGCGGACACCCCGCCACGCCAAACTTTGTCTCTTCTTTCATGGGCCTTAACGGATGACGGAATAGGGCGTGTTTACCAGATATATGCTGACCGAATATATGCTGACCGACGGGGGCGCCGCGTTGAGACTGTTATTGGCTACCAGGCAACTGATTAACGCCGCGGCAAGCAAGAAGACGTAACTTCTGAAGGGCATATAAGATTATAGACCGGGGCGCGGACAGATTCAAGTCGTGCGGGATAGATAAGATACCCTACCTCATCCCCGACAGGTCGAATTCAAACCTCGCGCCTCTCTGGTCCGGTATGCTGACCACAACGGTGGCCTTTCCGTCGGGGTCAAGCTTGTCCATGGGAAAATAGTAGTAACATATGGCCTTGTACGCCGGCGCATTTGGCCAGAAGTCTGTCGGCTCTGCCTTCATGGCCGGCCTTGACTCTATAGGCTCAATGGTCTTTCCGTCCTGTTCAATGACGGCAACGGCTTCTTGCGCGAACGCCTTTGAATCCCCGTAGATTGCCATACCGATGGCCAACTTACCCTTGGACCCTTCTATTATCCCTTCAATGACGTCTTTATCAACCGGTTCTCCCTCTGCTGCGGCGTGCTTGGCCTCAAAGGCTATCTTGGAAAACGGGGTGATGACCCTGGCGGAACCGGTCCCGTAGCCGAGGTCCAGCCTCCAGTCCTTGAAGAACTCAACGTAATCGACGTCCTTGTTGTCCGCTCCGTATTTAACGGCCTCCTGGACGTCTTCTTTTGTGAGTTCCGGGATGACGGCCTCCAATGATGAGTAGGAGGTGAAGGCAAGGACGCACCAGACAAATACTGAGGTCGCTAGGATGTTCTTGTTCATAACAGTCAGCCCTCCACGTCTTCAAGTTCTTCCGGAGTAGGTCTTTTGACCCTTTTACTCTTTTTATCCTCAAAGACCTTCTCGCTTGGGCATTTGAGCCTTGGCAACTTTGGAATCTTTTTCCTTTTCTTCATTATGCAGTAATCCTGAGGCTAGGGACTACAGACCTCGCAGGAAACGCCTCCGGACGTGACAGCTTGCCTTCTCGAAGGAAAATACAACAGGTCCTCCGGACCGGTCTCAGAGAGTAACGGGCAGTTAGCGTGGTGGAAGACACGGGAGCCTCTTATTGCGACTACTTCCGAGGTCTTTCTCACCGGAGCGTCGCGCTGCAGGGCCAGTCTTTCTCTTGTGGCCGCATCAAGGGGTTTTGCCACTGGCGGAGACTGGGCTTCCGTCACTTGAGGCGCCTTTGCCGGACGGGTTTTTTTGCCGTGGCTACGGCCTTCTTGCAGCTCGTCTGCTATCTCCCTGGCCCGCTCCATCCTTTCCACCGAGCTGGGTGGCTGCTAAAGATGCCGCTTGTCTGGCTCTGAGGGTGCTCAATTGCCAGACGTTCCCATATGTCCACGCCGTCTTGAACGTCGAAGCCGGCCCTGTGGGCGTAAAGCATACCGAAATAATCCGCCTCCCTCTCCATGTCCCGGCTGAATTTCTGTGTGAACACGCTTCCTCCGATTTGGGCCAGCCCTCCCACACCCGGAGCGGCCCTTTCGGCCAGTGTGGAGCCTATCATCAGCACGATTCCGGATAGTATGCCCTTCGTTATGTGGCCCTGCGTCATGTGAGCTATCTCATGGCCAAGCACCACGGCAAGTTCGTCTTCGGAGTCTACAAAGTCAATCATACAGGTAGTTACCACTATCTTTCCGTATGAGGCGCCGGCGTTTGGCTCCCGGTTTCTTTGAATCGTGAAATCGACGTTTATCCGTTTGCCGGCCTCTTTGAGCAGTTTGGAGCCTACGGCCTCTACCAACGCTTTTTGTTCCGCCGGGTGCCTGGCGTTCCACAGCCCCGGGCGCGG
>JAUVQR010000241.1 GCA_030598065.1 Planctomycetota bacterium
AGGGGTGTACGGTGAAGGCAGTTTCGTAGATTGCCTCTCCCATCGTGCCGTAGAGCGAGTTGTCTACGCGCAGCCGCCTCTCTTCCTTCACCACTTCCCTTTCGGAGGCGAGTGTGTCGTGGGTCAGGCGGAGGTTGGCCATCCTGTCCGCCTCTAGTTCTACGGCAAGCGCAAGTTCTGAGCCGGGGAGGTTCTCGAAGTAGGCGGTGGCATCCTCGTTGGTGAAGGCGTTATCCGTGCCGCCGTGTACCCGTATTATGCGGCTGTGTTCCTCCGGCTCAACGTCCCTGGAGCCCTTGAACATCATGTGCTCAAACAGGTGGGAGATGCCGGTTATGCCCGGCCTCTCGTTTATTGAACCCACGTTGTACCATACCTGAAAGCTTATGACGGGCGCAGAATGGTCCTCCTGCACCAGTAACACCAGACCGTTGTCAAACCGGTGTCGCTTCAGGTCCAGCGCTACTGTAGTGGCGGCATCGGTGGAGTCATGTGCCAGTGAATACGGCGCCAACAACAAAACGCCTAGAAGGCATAAGATATACAACTTTACCAGCATATAACCTTTTCCGAGTCAAATATGAGTTCCAGCATTCCGTTGTAGTCTACGGTGGGATACGGCGGGTTTACTCCGCGCGCCGCGGCGTCGTCCTTCAGCATTATGACACTGACGCCTGCCCCCAGTTCCTTCAGGGAGTCCTCCGTGGTCAGCACGGCGTCGTGTATAAGCAGCACGGTCAGGTTTTCTGACGCAGGGAGCAGCCCTGCCTGGTCTCTGACAGCGGAGGCGGCGAGAGTATGGTCCTTTTCCCTGATTATGTGGAG
This sequence comes from Planctomycetota bacterium, assembly GCA_030598065.1. Classification (GTDB taxonomy): domain Bacteria; phylum Planctomycetota; class Brocadiia; order Brocadiales; family Bathyanammoxibiaceae; genus Bathyanammoxibius. The sequence continues at coordinate 826 of JAUVQR010000241.1, forward strand.
GATTTTTCTCATGTTACTGCCAGGGTATCACCCGGTCCGCGTTTGTAAGCATCTCGATAATCTTGTCTCTCGGGAGTATGTCGGTCTTTTCGGCGACCTTTTCATCAATGCCGTCGCTTATCCCCCTTTTCTCCAGAGATTCTTTTTCCGCCACAATCCGGTGGCCGAGAAGTTTCAGGGCATCCATGTGTTTGCGGATAACGCCCGACCCTATAAGCTCCGGGTCCGTCTTGCGTAGAAGGTACACGCCGTCGTCTATAAGCAGGACGGTTACTTTATTGTCCTCTTCCAGGGTGAGGCCCACCGACATGCGGAGCCCCTCCGAGTTCCTCTGCGTGTTAAACGGGGTCTTGTGTATTACTACAATAATTTCTGCCATGGTAGTTTCATACTATTAGTTAAACGAGAGAAAGCGATCGGACTCGTTTATCAGCATGGCCAGGTCGTGCTGACTGCCCCAGTGGACAAAGTCTCCCCTTTCCACCTTGCGTTCTATGGCGTTATGGGCACAGACCACCACCTTCGCGCCTTTCGCCGAGAGTTCGGCCAGCCGGGGTTCTCTCAGGTGGTAGACGCCGTCGCACATAAGAAACATCTCCACCGCCACCCCCGCCGACAGTGCAGCCTCGGTAAGCCGTACTACGGTATGGGTGTTCCCGCTATCCGGACTGGTGGTCAGTAGTATGCCTAGCTTGCCTTTTATGTTCATAGGACTCTAATAGGGACTCTAATAGAGGCTCTAATCGAAACTCTACCCGATAATAGCATGAAGGTTATTGGTCGTCAAAGCCTTGTAGTATAGGCGGCCGGCGGCCTCTGACGGTCTTTTTTGCCAAAGAGTTCGTCAAGCCCCAGCTCTCTCTTTGAGAGCCTTATGTCTTCCGGCTCGGGATGGAACGGAAAATCCCTGAAGGACTCACCGGGACGGTAGCTGCCGAAGGGACGGTTGCAGCCGATGTCGCCGTCCTTACTGGGGCAACCGCCGGTAATAAATAATTTGCCGCCGCCGCTGCATTCAGTGGCCTCTTCAATCGTCTCCCGCACCGAATCCTTGAAACGGATAAGCCTACCCCTCATGTCAAATTCCAGGTCATGGCGGCCGATGAGGTTTTTCCCCACCAGATAGGCCATCAGTTGCGCGCGGCGGAATCGTTTTATGCCGGGTATCTTCCGACTGGCCATAACAGAACGTGGTTCAGGGTAGAAACTGAACAGGTGGATAAGCGCTTTCATGTCATGGACGTGATAAAAACACTCCACCAGTTCCCTGTCGGTCTCTCCTATGCCGACCATGATGTGGCAGCTTACTTTATAGTCCCCAAAGGCCTTTACGCCGCTTGTAAGCGTCGCGATATAGTCTTCCCAGCTCAGCGGGCCCCGGACCTTTTTGCCGCGCGTGGCCTCAAAGACCCTCTTTGACGCGGCGTCCAGCCCGACGCCCAGATAATCCGCCCCAATCTCCTTCAGAGCCCTGAGGTCTTGTGCATCAAACAGCCCCGGAGTGATTAGTACCGAGAGGGGGGTGTCTGACCCCGGCCTTGATACAGCCCGAACGGCCGTGGCCAGGCTGACGGTGTCCTTAACGGCGTTTGGGTGGAAGACGGTCGAGATGCATATCCGGCGCAGTGTGTCGCTGTATCTGGAGAGCCTGTCCAGCACGTCGCGTGTCTTTAGAGCAGGCCAGTCCACGCGGATAAATGAATCTTCATTCTGTGGCCGCGAGTGCGCCAGCCCGCAGTAGGCGCAGTTGGCCCTGCAGTCGTCAGGATAGTTGAGTAGCAGGTTGATGCAAAAATTCCTGGCGTCGCGGTAGAACCGGCCGGAGAGAAATCTCAGGCTCAAGGCGGAGGCCAGGCTGGTCTTAACGGTTTCCGGGTAGTCGGGAGGTTTTTTCTGCATGCTATCGTTAAGGCTGTTCTTTTCCGTAATAAATCCATGAGTCGCTGCTGTATTTCACTTGCTCGAGTCTCTTTATCTCCCTCAATTCCGCCTGGCTGAACGGCTCCGGCACAAGCTCAGCATC
>JAUVQR010000216.1 GCA_030598065.1 Planctomycetota bacterium
ATACCGGCAGCGCCCAGAGAAACTTATATCAGCGGCTGCGGCGCCACCTTTCCGGACCTTCCGGCGCGGCAAAAAAATTTCATTGGCATATAGACTATCTCCTCGCCCACGCGCGCGTCAGGTACGTATGGACGTTTGCCGCCCCGAAGGAGTGGGAGTGCAGGCTTGGGGGATACATAGCGCGCATGGAAGGCGTCCGGGTGCCGCTCATCGGTTTCGGTTCTTCTGATTGTAAGTGTGAGACCCACCTCTATCACATCGGTGAGGACAGTTCTCACGCCACACCTGAGGCGATACTGGAGACCTTGTCTGAGGCGGTCAACGATAACGACGAGGTATCGGCGGCGTTTTATTATAATATAGAGAAATCCCGACTGGGAGTGGCTGCCGCTACCAGGGAGGAAATATTTCTTCCCAGCGTGTAAGCGTGTAAGACGATTAATGCTGGGTAAACAACACAGCCGGTCAAACGATGATGAAGAAAAGTACGACGGACCAGACCCCTATGATGAGACAGTACCATTCCTTTAAGGAGAGGTGCAAGGACTCGGTGTTGTTCTTCCGCATGGGGGATTTCTACGAGATGTTCTATGGGGACGCCAAGATAGCCTCCAGGGTCTTGGGCATAGCGTTGACGTCCCGCTCCAAGGGAGAGAAGGCGGTGCCTATGGCGGGCTTTCCACATCACGCGGCGGGGCCCTACATCCGGCGGCTCTTGCAGGCGGGCCACAAGGTGGCCATCTGTGACCAGGTGCAGGACCCCAGTGAAGCAAAAGGAGTCGTTGACAGGGATATCACACGGGTGATTACCCCGGGAACGCTTACCGACGAGAACCTCCTGGAAGACAGGGTAAGCAACTATCTCGCCTGCATACTCCCCGGCAGGGAGATGGCGGGCCTCTCATGGGTGGAGCTTTCTACCGGCAGGTTTGAGGTGGAGGACATCCCACCGGGCATGGTGTTGGACCAGCTTCACAGGCTCAGGCCGTCGGAGTGCCTGATACCGGAGGACGCGCGGGATAACGCCCTTGTCGCAGACCTGAATGCGGGGCTTGATGTTACGCTGACGCGCAGGCCAGCCTGGGAGTTTTCAAGGGGCACCGCCTACAAGATGCTTACCGAGCACTTTGGTACGTCCAGCCTTGAGGGCTTTGGGTGTGAGGCCCTTGGGCCGGCAATAGGGGCCGGTGGCGCCATAATGCAATACCTCAAGGAGACGCAGAAAGATTCCCTGGGCCACATAGCCAGGCTGCAACGCTTCAGCACGCAGGATTTCGTGCTGATTGACGCCACCACACAGAGGGGGCTTGAGCTGACCGAGACGGCCAGGGCAAGGCAGACCGAGGGCTCACTGCTGTGGGTACTGGACAGAACCCGTACTCCGATGGGAGCGAGACTCATCAAGGAATGGATACTGTTCCCGTTATTGTCTCCCGACAGAATCAGGTCTCGCCATCAGGCTGTGGGCGAGTTGCACGCCGACCACACGTTGCGCGAGAACCTCCGCCCGCTCCTCAAGGAAATATCAGACATAGAGCGCATATCTGCACGCATCAGCTCAGGGCGTTCGAACGCGAGAGACCTGGTATCGCTAAAGAATTCGCTGGACGTCGTACCCAGGCTGAAAGAGGCGCTGGCGGCGGTAAAGGCCGGTGAGTTGCTGTCGATAGGCGGCGGCCTGGAGGACCTTGAGGAGGTAAGGGTGCTGGTCTCAACCGCCCTGGTCGACGGCCCGCCCCAGACCGTTCGGGAGGGCGGCATGATACGGGAGGGCTACAGTCCGGAACTGGACGAGCTAAGGGGCATACGCAGAGACGGAAAGGAATGGATAGCCGGGTATCAGGCCGATGAAATAAAGCGTTCCGGCATACCTAGCCTGAAGGTAAACTTCAACAGGGTCTTTGGGTATTACATAGAGATAACAAATACCTACAAGGACCGGGTCCCTCAGGAGTATATACGCAAGCAGACGCTGAAGAACGCTGAACGTTATATAACGCCGGAGCTTAAGGACTATGAGTCAAGGGTGCTGACGGCGGACGAGAGGGCCAAGGAACTGGAGCACCAGATATTTGAACGTATAAGGTCTGAAGTAGCCGGATACACGCCGCGGCTCCAGAGGGTAGCCGGCAACGTTGCGCGACTTGACGTATTGCTGTCTCTGGCGCAGGTAGCGGCGGAGAACGGCTACGTCCGCCCCGAGATCTGCGACGGTGCCGAGCTGCTGGTAGAGGAAGGCAGACACCCCGTGCTGGAAAAGACTATGGGTAGGGGGAGTTTTGTGCCTAACGGCGTTGAGATGGATGAAACTTCGACAAAGGTAATGGTTATTACGGGCCCTAACATGGCCGGCAAGAGCACGTATATAAGGCAGGTCGCGCTGCTGTTGCTGATGGCCCAGATGGGCAGCTTCGTCCCCGCGAAAAAGGCGACAATCGGCGTGGTGGACAGGGTCTTCACGCGCATCGGGGCCTCAGACGAGCTCCACAGGGGGCAAAGCACATTTATGGTGGAGATGCAGGAGGCGGCAAATATCCTAAATAACGCCACGGCCCGCAGTCTAATCATCCTTGACGAGATAGGCAGGGGGACAAGCACGTTTGACGGCCTGAGCATTGCGTGGGCGATGACCGAATATATCTACAGGAACGTCGGTGCCAGGACCCTGTTTGCCACTCATTACCATGAGCTTACCGGTCTTGCGGAATTGCTGCCGGGTGTAAAGAACTTCAACGTTGCCGTAAAGGAGTGGGGTGATGACGTGATATTTCTGAGGAAGATAGTGGCGGGCGGTACGGACAAGAGCTACGGCATCCACGTTGCCCGGCTGGCGGGAATCCCCAGAGAGGTGGTAAAAAAGGCCGGGAAGATCCTTGAACAGCTAGAGGCGAACGCACTTGATGTCTACGAAAGGCCAAAATTGGGGCAGGTTAGCGCGAAAGAGGCGGAAAATATTCAGCTGTCACTATTCGCGCCGAAGGGCCAGGCGGTGGTTGATGATTTACAGGCATTGGACATCACGGCACTTACGCCAATAGCGGCGCTAAATAAGCTGAACGAATATAAGGAGAAACTCAGCCGGCCTGAAGAAACGGATGCATAAAATCCGGTAGTCAGCGGGGTTATCAAAAGAGTCCATTATGGGCCTGATTTTTTATTGACACAGCGTTTATTGCTTATATAATAGAATGTTAGGAAAATACATCCATGTCTTTATCTTGGGAACCTAGAAGGAAACCATGCGAAAAGA
>JAUVQR010000325.1 GCA_030598065.1 Planctomycetota bacterium
AACTCCAGCCGTCTACCTTCGGCCAGCAGCTTTGTTGCCTCTTCGGCGGGCAGGGGCTTGCTGAACAAATAGCCCTGTATCTCATCACACTTTAGCGAGCGCAGGAACTCCAGTTGTGTCTTCGTCTCCACGCCCTCGGCACTCTCCTGCATAGATTACTAGACCAATAGGTAAAATATTTTCAATATAATAATTTGTGGCGAATATCGCAGGAATCTCTTGGCAAACAACACCAGGGTCTGAACGGGCCAGGCTAATGTGAAGATGTAGATACTCGCACCTGTTTGTGATATAGTCCTTGCATGCTCTGCGTACCCATAACCGCTAATAACACCGAAGATTTCCTGAGGGATATGCGCTCGGCGTCTGAACTGGCCGACATAGACATGGTAGAACTGCGCCTCGATTATATAAATGATATAAGAACTTCTGACGTTGAGGCCATTATCAAAGAAAAAACTATACCCGTCATCGCGACCTGCAGGCCGGAGAGGGAGGGCGGGGAATTTACCGGAGCCGAGGCCGACAGGATAGCCCTGCTGGAGAAGGCCGCCGAACTGGGGGCGGAATATGTTGATATCGAGCACGACGCGATAGATAAATTCAGCAGGAAATCCGGCGCAAAGCCAATCGTCTCTTATCACAATTTTTCAGAGACACCCTCCGAAAGCGAACTAAGAGAACTTTACAATAAACTGTCAGGCAGTGGTGCGGATATCGTAAAGATAGTTACGCTGGCGCGTAAGATTACCGACAATCTTCGGATATTCAAACTCCTTGAACAGGCGTCTAAACCCATCATCGCCCTGTGCATGGGCGAGTTGGGCCAGATTAGCCGCATACTCGCGCCGAAATATGGAAGCTTCCTGACCTTTGCGTCACTCAGCGAAGGCAAAGAGTCCGCACCGGGTCAGCTATCCGCCAGTGAACTGCTGGATGTCTACAACCTCCGCGCGATAAATCATAATACAGACATTTATGGTCTAATCGGCAACCCGGTGGCCCACAGCATGGGCCCCGCACTGCACAACACCTGCTTCCAGGCGGAAGACATCAACGCCGTGTACCTGCCGTTCAGGGTGGAGGACATTTCCTCATTCATCAATGGATTCAAGACATTGAACGTCTCCGGCTACAGTGTTACCATACCCCACAAGCAGGCCATAATGGGTCTTCTTGACGAGCTGGACCCCCTTGCGACGTCCGTCGGCGCGGTAAATACGGTAGTAAACCGCGGCGGCAGGCTGAAAGGGTACAACACCGACTCTACCGCCGCTACAAAGGTGATAGAGGAGGGGCTTGCAGAAGACGGTACGACGCTCAGGGGGAAAAAGATAACTATCGTGGGTGCCGGCGGCGCCGCCCGTGCCGTAGCCTTCGGCCTAAAGCAAAAAAAGGCGGAGATTACCATCGTTAACAGGACAGAGGCCAGGGCGGAGGCGCTGGCAGGCGACCTGGGGTGCGGCCACAGAAGATTCGAAGAACTGGTGGGGCTTGATACAGAGATTCTGGTAAACTGCACCAGCGTGGGTATGCATCCCAACGTAAACGACATGCCAGTGCCGGCAGACGTGCTGAGGCCGGGGATGTGGGTGTTCGACGCCGTCTATAACCCACCGGAGACCCGTCTGCTAAGGGAGGCCGCCGCAAGGGGATGCCGTACCCTGGACGGGGTAAAGATGTTCGTGCTCCAGGCCGCACAGCAGTTTAAGCTATGGACCGGCAGGCCGGCGCCTGTTGAACCAATGGAGGGGATTATCAGGTTCAGACTGGCAGTATCAAAATAACAGAACCGATTTATA
>JAUVQR010000300.1 GCA_030598065.1 Planctomycetota bacterium
AGCAGTTGGGGCCTATCGTCTTTATGTTGTACCCGCGTACCCGCTCAAGGAGCTTCTTCTCCAGCTCCGCCCCTTCGCCGCCGCTCTCCTTGAAGCCCGCAGTAATAATCACCGCCGAATCTATGCCCTTCTGGGCGCATTCATCAACCACCTGAAGGACAAGGGCCGCGGGCACGACGATGACGGCCAGGTCTATATCTATGTCGCCGTCCACCGCGTTGACGCTGGGATAGGCCTTGTAACCCAGGATGGAATCGGCCTTCGGGTTTATGGGAAAAATCTCCCCGGCAAAGCCGAAATCAATCATGTTCTTGAGTATGTTGTAGCCTATCTTGTGTTCTTCACGCGCGGCGCCGATTACCGCCACCGATTTGGGCTGGAAGAAATGTTCTAGCATGATGTGCAGGTATCAGTTAATGAAACCCCAACAAGTGCAACAACAATACCCGTGTCATTCTGAGCCGAGTAGGGGCGGGGTAACCCCGCCCCTACAGGTCTAAATCAGAATGACAGTAAACGTGTACTCTGAGGCCCCGATGATATATCACGACTCCTTGAGCCTGGATATAATCGCCCTGAGAAAATCGGGGAGGTCCGCGGGAAACCGGGAGCTTATCATATTGCCGTCAACCACCACCGATTTGTCTTCGTAAATAACCCCGGCGTTTACCAGGTCGTCCTTTATTGTGCGCCAGCATGTCATCCTCTTGCCCTTCACCACACCCGCGGAGATAGGTACCCATGCGCCGTGGCAGATGGGCGCAATTATCTTGCCCGCCTCGCCCATGGCCTTTACCACCTTTAGCACACCTTCATGCTGCCTTAGCCTGTCGGGGGCGTAGCCACCGGGGATAATCACGGCGTCAAAATCATGCCAGTTCACCTCATCCACCCGGCAGTCGGCCGGCATCGGGTAATTACCGTTCTTGCCGTTATAGGTCTTCTTCTCCGGCCCGGCCACCACCACCTCTGCCCCCGCCTCAATCAACCTGAGCTTGGGATACCACCCCTCCAGGTCCTCATAAAGGTCCTCCACCAGGATAAGTACCTTCTTGCCTTTCAGCTCCATCACTCTGACCTCATCGTAAAATGATTACACGGCCTTCTCTTACACTGAATCAGGCTGAATTCTAATACATGCTGTATTAACTATCCAACAAAAACATCCTTCTGCATAAGAACACAAGACACCCCGATATAATTGTCCCATTATGGGGTATTATAATAGCCCGATGAATCGAGCAACTACAAATATTTAGGTAGGGGCGACCCGGCGGGTCGCCCCTACAAAATGTCGAGCAAGCTCTGCCGCTACAATCAAAAGGAAACTAAAAGATTCTTCGCTGACCCTTCGCTTTGCTCAGGGCTTCGGCTTAGAATGACAATCGTCATGGTTTTTCAGAGGTTTTCGACGTAATAGCCATCACACTCTTGACACCCTCCACTATTGACTTGCGCGGAGCCGTTAGCTACTATATGTGAGCAAGTATTCAACAATACCTTACCTTTCTATGCGAGGAAATATGCCCAGGCAAGCGGTAACCGCCGGAAAGAAGACAGGGCCGGACGTCTGCGAGATCCACTATATCGACCGGGAGCGGGTGCAGTACGTAGAGAAACGGATGCAGGCGAACACGGTCATAAACAACCTTGCCGAGACCTTTCAGGTGTTGGGGGACCCGACGCGGATAAAGATAATCTTCGCGCTGTCGCAGAAGGAGTTGTGTGTGTGCGACCTGGCGGGGCTGCTGGGCCTATCAAGCTCGGCGGTGTCTCACCAGCTAAGGGTGCTGAGGAACATGCGCCTGGTAAAATACCGGAAGGAGGGGCGCATAGCATACTACTCGCTGGACGATTCGCACATAAGCAGGCTCTTCGACGAGGGCCTGAGGCACGTAAAAGAATCCTGAAGTCTTCGGACTCGCAACAAATCAAATACAGAAGAACACGCACCGGCGCGCACGCATAAGAGATGGAAAAAACACTGTCGCTAAGAATCCCGGAAATGGACTGCCCGGAGGAGACCCAGCTACTCAAAAAGAAGTTCGGTGGCCTGAGGGGCGTAAGCCGTCTTGACACCTTCCTGCTGTC
>JAUVQR010000204.1 GCA_030598065.1 Planctomycetota bacterium
AAGGCGCTTACGGTGGGAGACCCGATGGAGGAGAGCACGTCCGTTGGGCCGCTTATCACACCCGAAGCGGTAAAGAGGGTGGAGACGTGGATAAACGAGGCGGTCTCCGGCGGAGCAAGGGCGATAACCGGCGGCTCGCCGCTTGGGGACAATATTATCGAGCCTACCGTTATGACGGATACGAAACCGGACATGAGGGTAAACTGTGAAGAGGTGTTCGGGCCGGTCGTCACCGTGAACAAGTTCTCCTCGTTCGCCGATGCCGTTGAAGAGGTCAACCGCTCCAGCTTCGGGCTGCAGGCCGGCGTATTCACCAACAATATAAACAGGATTTTCCTTGCCTATCGCTCAATTGACGTAGGCGGCCTTATTGTTAACGACGTCCCGACATTCAGGGCGGACAACATGCCGTACGGCGGCGTGAAGGATTCCGGTATGGGCCGGGAAGGAATCAGGTACGCCCTTGAGGAGATGACCGAGCCGAGACTGCTCGTGCTTAACCTGCGTTAGGCGGCACCGGCTCGTTGCAACAACCCGCTAACCCAGTAGCTCACAGCTTATCCGCGCCATTATCTTGGCGAAGTCAACCAACTGCTGTATCTCGATGGACTCATCCGCCATGTGGGCCTGCGATTCCTCTCCGGGGCCGAAGCCTACCGCCGTTACGCCCTTATCCAGCAGTTGCTTGGTGACGGTGGTGCCGGGCATACCTATCAGCTCAGGCCTGACGCCCAGGACGTCCTCCGTGTGTCTCTGTATAAGCCCGACGAGTGGGTTATCGTAAGAAACCTCCGATGGCGGCAGGTCGCAACCGACCTTAAGCTCGAAACAGGCCCGGGGGTTGGCCTTCTCGATTTTTTTGATACGTTCCTCGACCAGCGCGATTATGTCCTCCTTGGTGTCACCCGGCAGATACCTGATATCCAGACCCGCCACGCACTTTCCGGGGACGATATTTCTGGCCGCGCCGCCTTGTATCGTACCCAGGTTCAGTGTGGGAGGCGTGAACAGCGGATGAGAGGTGTGTTTAAAGGCGGACGGCAGTGTCTCAATCTCCTTGAGCAGTTCGACCATGTTCCAGATGGCGTTGACTCCGGTCTCCGGTAATGAGCCGTGGGCCTGCTTGCCGTGGGACGTTACTTCCAGAAACAGCGCCCCCTTTTCGCTGACATCTATCTTCCTCATCGAATAGGAGACATCCGGGATGATGGCGTAATCGGCCCTGAGCCCGCATTCGTCAAGGAGATACTCAAGCCCCAGCCTGGAGCCCCTCTCCTCGTCGGCCGCTGCTACAAGGATGAATTCCCCGTTCAGCGAGTCCTCTTTACCCCTGAGATACCCTGCAAGTATCATGCAGGACGCCATCTGGCCCTTGTTGTCGGTGGCGCCGCGGCCAATCATCTTTCCGTCCGTAACGGTCGCCTTGAACGGGTCCTGGCTCCAGCCGTCTCCGGCGGGAACAACGTCCAGGTGGCACGCCACCAGCAGCGAGGGGCTGCCCGAGCCGATCCTGGCGACTACATTTGTGCGTTCCGGTTCTTTCTCGAAGGACTCGTGGCGTATGCCCATACCGTCTAAATACTTCTGTACTACCTTGGCGGCCAGGCGCTCTCTTCCGGGGGGGTTCTCGGTGTTTGTGGCTATAAGGTCGGAGGCTATCCGGATGAGTTCTTTACGGCGGGACTCAACGAAGGAATCAATATCCTTCCACATACTCGCCTTCCGTTATACCGAGTTCTTTATTCTCCACGGAGACTATCTCCGGGGGCAGCAGCTTCTTCCTGGCGACCCTGTCATACAGGATGGCCGAACCAATGCTGACCAGAAAAAAGAAGAGCCCGGTAAGGCCCATCCTGGCGTTGTTCGCCTCCGGAAGGATAAAATCTACCTTTGCAGCTACGATGCACCCGACAATAAAGGAAACTATAGGCAGGAAGAAAATCAGGGTTAGACCTTTATAGATGGAAGGGGAGTCTATCTTTAGGATGACCCTGTCTCCGGCCTCAAGTCCGGGGACAGATTCAACGTCAACTAACCTTGAAGTATCGCCCGCTGATACACATACCCCGCATCGGGCGCATTCTTCTGAGGAGATATAGTTTACTTCTACAAGGGCCTTGCCATTGGTAACCGACCTAACTACACCTTCTTCTTTCTTCATTCTATCTGATTATCTACTGCAATACCGTCAGGCACTGCCTTTTGGGGCCAAGAGCGCGTGTAACAAGCGGGTTCAGAAAAAAAGCTTTCCTGTTACAGGCTGAAGACTAAGGGGTCATAGCGGCGCTTCCGACCCGCTCCCTCATCAACTTGCCCACTTTGAAGACAACCACATTCTTCGCCGGTACGAATGCCTCTGCCCCTGTCCTTGGATTCCGCGCCTTTCTGGCGGCTCGCTGACGTATCTCAAATACCCCAAAGTCCCTAAGCTCAATACGGTGGCCCTGAGAAAGCTCAGAAATAACCTCATCAAGAAACATCTGTACCGTCTCTTTGACGGTCGTATGGGTGTTATTCGTCTTCCTGGCGATTTGCTCGCAGACGTCTCTCTTGGTGATGGTTTGCATAAGTCTTTTCCCCCCCCCTCTTCAAAACGTTTTCATAATGGCACGGAGAACAACATAAGATGTGGTTATTCAATAACTAATGTGGAGGAATCTTATCAACTATCCAAAAGCGTGTCAACCCTTTTTTCTTTAACTTATGACAATCTATTCTTGACAAACGTCACTTTTTTGAATACTGTCTATCTTTCAATAACCTATCCTGTCACCTGACGCGTGGAGAGCTAAACTTGAAGATAAAAATACGAAATAGTTCTATAAAGAGAAAAAAGTTGTGTGGCTTCAGGGCCAGGATGCGCACCAGGGGCGGTAGAGCTATAATCAGGAGAAGAAGGGCGAAAGGGACAAGTCTCTAGGGAAAGAGGCGGCAGCATCAAGAAGATGCTGCCCTCCTAAACGTTCAGGAAACCTCAACCTCTCTTATCCCTCGATTATTATGGCCTCGACGGGGCATTCCTCTGTGGCCTGTCTACAGGATTCCATAGCCTCCGCTGGAACCGAATCTGTTTTTACGATGGCCTTGTCGTCCTCCATTTCAAAGACCTCCGGGCATGTGGTCACACACAACTCACATCCGGTACAAAGGTCTGGGTCTACCCTCGCTTGCATCTTAGTCCCTCCTTTTGTCCTTTCATACAGATATAAGAATTCCCGGAAAAATCTACTATATCCATGAGGATAAGTCAACCCAAATATCCTGTCCGGCCCTTCGCCATTGTGGCCGCACGGCACCCCGACAAAAACGGGTGACAGCCCCGGCCAGCCGGCCTCAAAAAGGCCCCGCTTACCGAATCTGACCACGGTTTTCAGACCCGCCGGGCCGCCGGCAGCACTCTATTATGGGGACATACGCGAGAAATAAACAGCATTGAATTTTACGGTCATTGGGGGCCATTTTATGTTATCATTTGTTTTAAAGGTCTGTGT
>JAUVQR010000222.1 GCA_030598065.1 Planctomycetota bacterium
ACCAGGCGCGACAGCTCGGAGGGCGCTACGTGGGTGATTTCTGCGCCGGGCTTGACGGTTATCTTCATGGTCCCGGTCAATTGCTTCGACACCTCTGCCAGCCTTGGCACAACGAAGTCTATGTTGGAGGCGTCAACGTGGTCGGAGATTACCAGGCCTTTTATGTCCAGTTCCTCCGCCCTGCGGGCCAGCTCCGAAGGCAGTAACTCTCCGTCAGATAACATGCTGTGGGAGTGCAAGTCAAACATAATAGTCCTATTCTTAAATACCGTCAAATAGCTAATTATATAAGACAGCAAGTCCACTCGCAAGATAAATCATTCTGTTGTGGTACGTTATGTGACAGTATGTGATAGTTGAAATTCTCCGGGTGACGTGCTATAAGCCTGTAAGCTTGCCCAGGATGAAGGGGGCATAACAGTTCTGTATAAATGTAGTGGCGCGTCCCGCCTGAGACGGATCTTCGACTTGACGCACCGTCTTGCTGGCCACTATATGGTTTTTGGGGTTCTTCAACGAGATAAATCTCGTTGTCTGCCGTGCAAGTGCACATTGTTTTCGGTAGACGTAGACAAGGTCCTTTACGGTCGTTGATTTGAGAAGGTCTTTTGTAGCGTCGGGTCTCCGTATCCGACGTTTGTGTTAGTTCGTCCGATGCGGAGATCGGACGCTACAATTTTAAATGGGGGTATTGTAGGGTTTAAGTTCGCCGATGGCGAATCGGCCTATAGTATGACCCTGCGGTGCCCCGCATAATGTTGGAAACGATGAAATGACAGACCCGGCCGACATAGTCATAATGAACGCAAACGAGGTGCTTACGCTCGGAGGGGCGTCGGATGCGCCTAAAACGGATAAGCAGATGAACGACCTGGGCATCATCCAGGGCGGCGCCGTGGCCATCAAGGACGGGCGCATAATTGACATAGCGACTAACAACGAGATACACAACAGGTACGTGGTTGACGCGCTTGAGATGATAGACGCCGACGGCGGTGTGGTGATGCCGGGCTTTGTTGACCCTCATACGCATGCCGTATTTGGCGGTTCAAGGGAGAAGGAGTTCGAACAAAGGCTGGAGGGGAAGAGCTATCTGGATATCCTGAAAGAAGGCGGTGGGATTCTGAGCACTGTCAGGGCCACACGCGGGTTGTCCGTTGAAGAGCTTGTGGCGGTGTCAGGGACTCACGTTGAGAAGATGCTGTTGCACGGCACCACGACGGCAGAGGTCAAGAGCGGATACGGGCTCAATCTTGATGAGGAGTTGAAGATACTCGGGGCCATGGGGCGTCTCAATGAAATACATCCGCTGGAAATAGTCCCCACGTTTCTGGGCGCTCATGCAGTACCGAAGGAATTTGCAGGCGATAAGGAGGGCTACGTTGCGAAGGTTCTGGCCATGCTCCCGGTGGTGAAGGATAGTGGACTGGCGCGGTTCTGTGACGTCTTCTGTGATGACGGCGCCTTTTCGGTTGAGGACTCAAGGAGAATATTGACAAAGGCAAGAGACGTGGGCCTTGGCGTAAAACTTCATGCGTGTGAGTTTAAGGACCTGGGCGGTGCGTATCTGGCCGCCGAACTCGGCGCGGTCTCTGTGGACCACCTGGACCATGTGAGCGAGGACGGTATAAGGACGCTTGCCATGGGCGATACTGTCGGCGTGCTGCTGCCGGGTGTGCCTTTCTTCCTGATGCAGGAGAATGAGGCGCCGGCCAGGCGGATGATAGAGATGGGCCTGCCGGTGGCCCTGGGAACCGACTTCAACCCCGGCTCCTGCCCCTCCGTCAGCATGCAGATTATAGTGACGCTGGCGTGTCTTGAGATGGGTCTCACACCGGCTCAGGCCATCTGCGCCTCAACCATAAACGCTGCCCACGCCGTGGGGCTGGGGCGGCACGTCGGAAGCCTGGAAACCGGCAAGAAGGCGGACGTAATCGTCCTGGACATACCCAGCCATAAACACCTCCCATATCAGTTCGGCGTTAATCACGTGGACGTGGTGGTAAAGGCCGGAAGGACGGTTGTGGAGAACAAGAGGGCGGTGTGGAAGTAGATTCACCCGCCTTACGGGTAGGACGTAGATGTAGGCAGCAAGCTTGTCATACGTTAGCAGGCCATGATAGATAAGACTAGCCCCGCAATTTAAAGGCAATAAACGAAAATCCCAGTACTACGGCTGAGCTGGCGGCAATTAGTCATTGGGTGCTACGCTATCGTGCCATTCCACAACTCAAAGTCTCTCTTAGTTGTTTTCTTCTCTTTCTCGTTGTAAAAGACCACGTAACTGATGGTTTTAAGGAGTGAGAATAACGGTCTACGCTTAGGCTCTCCGATGATGATTCTCCGTCTCCACGTGCCTGTATTCATATAGAATTTCCCTTTTCCGCTTCCGCTTTGCTCCCCAAGAAGATGCGAAACGGGTTCGTGTGTATGACCGTACAGCACATACTTGTACTTCTCGTCTTTCAGGGCATCTACTGCGCCTTCAATATACTCGCTTTTCGGCTTATAAAAATCATCCTTTATTTCTTGAAATCTTTCTAACATCCTCTTCATGGAGGTCTCCGTGAAGTACTCAAATGCGAACTGCAGTTTGTCGGCCTTGTCCACAGGGTTGTACCATACGTCATATTTGTCGAACCAATCTGCAACAAATGGTTTCTCATAAAACTTGTCTGCGAGCTCTTGCCAGATGTCTTTTACTTTCTGGCGCTCATCTTCTGGCAGATTCCTCGTGTTATAATCAACCCATACCGGAGCAAGGAGGCTTGGTCTGAGATTATCTATCTCTTGCAGGGCCTTTTTCAGTTTGGGTTTTTTCAACTCTTTCCCCACTTCTTCCGGAAATTTGTTGATCAGTAGCGTAACAATGGCGTCTCCGATGGGGGTCTCACGTTTGCCGAGGTCAAAAGAGTTATACTCGTCTCTGTGGTTTCCATGAGTTGCGTATATACCGAGTTGTTCGTCTAGATAGTCAACTCTCATCCTGTCATCGCTTATACCCAGGGCCTTTGTGACCAGCTTTTTGGCCGCTCCCACCTGCCAGATAAGCCTGTCATGGTTCCCCATAACGTAACTAATCCTTCCCTGGAAGAAGTTCTTCAGCTTATCTAAGGCTTTTTTGTTTTTAGTGATAATGCCCTTCACTATTTGCACGGTGGC
>JAUVQR010000263.1 GCA_030598065.1 Planctomycetota bacterium
CCCTTCAAGACCATAACGTGCGCCAGTGTCCCCCTGATTCGCAGCCTGAGTTCCCTGTCAAAGCCGCTCATCACCGAGAGCACCACTACATACGTCATGACGCTTACCGCCACGGCCGCAATGGCTAAGTAGCAGCTCTTTTTCCTCCTCAGGTATCTGAGGCTAATGAGGATCGGGTACATGTTCCACCTAAGTAATTGACATGAATAGCTTAAGACACAGGCCCGCCATTCTATCAGGGCCTACTCAACAAGCGCAAACAAAATCTGTCAAAGCAACTTAAGAATCCTTGACAAAGCCCGATTTGTCGAAATAATACAGCCTTTGGGAGAATACTACTATGCTTAGATATATAACGGCGGGTGAGTCACACGGGAAGTGTCTGATTGCTGTGGTAGAGGGGTTTCCGGCCGGGATGCGCCTTGACGTGGGGGCCATCAATGACGACCTCAGGCGGCGTCAGGGCGGCGTCGGCAGGGGGCCGAGGATGGGCATCGAGAAGGACGAGGTAGAGGTCCTCTCCGGCGTCAGAAAGGGTATGACGCTGGGCAGCCCGATTTGTATGAAAATAGAAAACAAGGACTTTAGTATCGACAAGCTGCCTGAGTTGACCAGGGCCAGGCCGGGCCATGCTGACCTGGCCGGGGCCATGAAGTACGGTTTTAACGATATGCGCAACGTCCTTGAGAGGGCCAGCGCACGGGAGACCGCGGCGCGCGTGGCGGCAGGGTCGCTGGCCCGGACACTGCTCAGTGAATTCGGGATCGAGGTCTTAGGCTACGTGAGGGGCATAGGGGGCGTCATGGACAACGTATCGTCCCATGACGTGAATCTGAAAGAGGCGCGTGGCCTGAGGGACGCGAGCGGCGTATACTGTCTCGACAAGGCGGCCGGTGACGCGATGATAAAGAAGATAAACGAGGTGGTAGACGCCGGGGATTCCGTGGGTGGGCTAATTGAGGTGGTCGTTTACGGAGCGCCTCCCGGCCTTGGCGGCTATACGCAATGGGACCAGAGGCTGGACGGCAGGCTTGCCGCCGCCGTGATGTCGGTCCAGGCAATGAAGGCCGTTGAGATAGGGCTTGGCTTTGAGGTGTCCGAGAGGCTCGGCTCCGAGGTGCACGATGAGATACATTACGACAAATCGCTTAGCGAGGGGCTGACGGGGGGCTTCCTTCGCAAGACAAACAATGCCGGAGGGCTTGAGGGCGGTGTGACAAACGGCGAGCCGGTAGTGATTAGGGCGGCCATGAAGCCGATACCCACACTGCGCAAGTCTCTGGATTCGGTGGAGCTTGCCACCAAGAAGGACGCTCCGGCCGCCGCGGAGCGCTCTGACGTATGTGCCGTACCGGCGGCGTCGGTTGTGGTTGAAGCCGTCGTAAGTTTTGAGATAGCAAGGGCTTTTGTGGAGAAATTCGGCGGGGACTCAATCCAGGAGACAGGGAGGAACCTGGAGGGCTATCTGAAACAGGTGCGTAGCCTGTAGCGAATCGTTTTCGCTTGAATAAAGTTTTAACCTAATGTATAGTTAGGCTTATTGATAAGAGGCCCTTACAGCCGTCTCAGACCGTGAGAATGACAGTTTTCTCGGGCTATGTTCAGCCCCCGGCCGCGCCACACCTGCCAGTGGAATTTCCGGGATTTTCATAGGTCTCATCCAAGACGCATAAGACGTGTAAATGGAAAGACTCAGGACCTTTGTTGCGGTTGAGGTGGGCAAGGCGATAAGAAAAAGGTTCGGGGCCTTGGAGGAGGAACTGAAGCAGGCGGGGGGCGACGTAAGGTGGGTGGAGGTCGGGAACGCTCACGTCACACTGAAGTTTCTTGGCCACGTAGACTATGCCGACATCCCCCAGGTAGACGACGTGATTCACGGCGCCGTCACCAGGCTTGAGCCGTTCTGCATCAAGTTTAGAGGTGTTGGAGCCTTTCCCAGGCCCGAAAGACCCCGGGTTATATTCGCGGGTATTCAAGACGGCAGCGGCGGTCTGGCCAGGATAAATGCCGGGCTCGAACAGGGTTTTTCCGAGAAGCTGGGTATTAAAAAAGAAGGGCGCAGGTTTTCGCCCCATCTAACCCTGGGCCGTGTGAGGTCTCAGAAGGGCATTGCCCCGCTGATTGAACTTATGGGAAAACATTCCGCCGATGACTTCGGCGAGGAGTTGGTAACGAGTGTGGTGCTGATGCAGAGCCAGTTGTCCTCGAAGGGGCCGACATATATCAAGCTCAACAGTTTTGATTTAGAATAATTTTTGTCAGAAATGGGGAAAAAAGGGATGGCTAAACAGGCAGCTGCCGAGAAGGATAAACGAGAACAGGCCCTGGAAAGGGCGCTGGCACAGCTGGAAAAACAATATTATAAGGGTGTCGTCATGCGGATGGGCGCCCAGACAAAGCTAGACGTGCCTACCATATCCACAGGTTCTCTGTCCCTCGACCTTGCACTCGGCGTGGGCGGCATACCCAGGGGCAGGGTGATAGAGATATTCGGGCCCGAGTCCTCCGGAAAGACGACCCTCGCCCTCCACATTGTCGCTAACGCGCAGAAGCAGG
>JAUVQR010000054.1 GCA_030598065.1 Planctomycetota bacterium
AGGCGGACCTGCCCACCACCATTACGCTGTCCCCCATGCCGGATGAGTTCGGACGGGGATGGACGTTTCTGGGCGACAATACGCTGGGCGAATTCAGCATAAGCATACTGCTGAAAGAATTCCTTGAAAATCCGGCGGAAGAGGTCTTCGCCGGATGGGACGGCGACCTGTACCAGGTATACGAACACGAACCAACCGGTAAGACCGCCCTTGTATGGCTCACCACCTGGGACGACAACAAGGACGCGCGCGAATTTTTTAACGGTTATGCGGCGCTACTTGCCAGGAAGTACGGGTCTGAGATGGCATATGCAAGAAATGGCGCCCTGGTCTTTTTGACCCGGAAAGGCGCTTCGCAGGAAGTGTTTGCCTACATGGAACTTAGAGACGAAGACGTGCTGATCCTTGACGGAGTTCCTGACAGGTCTATGGATGCCGTAAGGGAAGCGACCTGGAAAACCGCGCAAGTTGCGCGTCAATAGATTTAAGCCCTTTTGCGGGGCCCTGCAAATTTATTTTTTAAGGAAGAACCTTTTATGTCATATACGATTGCATTGGCCGGCAAGGGAGGAACGGGCAAGACTACCGTCGCCGCCTTGACGATGCGCTTCATAATGGAAGAACTCGGGGTTTCTGTCTTTGGTGTGGACGCGGACCCCAACGCCTCACTGGCGGTTGCGCTGGGCTTAGACTGCGAAAAGACCGTTTCCGACATCCGTGAGGACATTGTAGACAAGAAACTGGACTTCCCCGCCGGCATGTCCAAGGAAAGGTACATAGAGTACAACATAGAAGGATGCCTGATTGAGAACTCAAAGTTCGACCTGCTGGTCATGGGAAGACCGGAAGGGCCCGGTTGCTACTGTTACGTGAACAACCTGTTGAGGAAGTATCTGGACAAGATGGGCAAGGAATACCCGTTCGTGGTCATAGATAACGAGGCGGGCATGGAACACATGTCGAGGAGAACCACCAACCGTGTGGACCTAATGCTGATAGTGTTTGAGCCTACCGTAATAGGCGCGATTACCGCCAGGAGGATACTGGACCTGTCCAAAAAACTTCCGTTGTCTATAAAAGAAAAACGCCTGGTGCTTAACAGGGTACCGAAATACGGAGTGAACGAGAAGATAAGCAAGCGTCTGGAAGATGAAAACCTCAGTCCGGAGTTACTGCTCGGCTTTGACGCCGAGATACTTGAGGCGTCCTCAAGTGACACGTCACTGCTAAATATATCCAAGGACAACCCAACGTACACGGCGCTGAGCGGGTTTCTGAGGCAACACCTAACCGCCGGAGTAACAAGCTAGGTACGGTATTATAGTGTTTTATATGGCACCCGGCACGTGTGACCGGCCGGCTATTGTTGAAAAAAGGCCTTACCACGAGCAGGCATAACACCCGCTAAGGGGGACCGAGAGGAAGGAAGACAGCTATGGCTATACCCAATGCGAAGGAAACATGGTCAGGTAAGGTGGGAGAGGTCACCATCGGGGCCACCAAAGACGATGGTGGTACGCGTGAGAAGGTGGTAAAGGTTGGCGGGGCAGCCATTGTCCCCTTCATAGACTTTGAGGGTGAACCGGGCAACAGGCCGGTGATTGCCATGGACGTGATGGACATGGCGCCGGAGGATTGGCCGGAAGCACTTATGGAGCATTATGCGGACGTCATCAACGATCCCGCCAAGTGGGCGGAGAAGTGCGAAAAGGAATTTGGGGCGGATCTCATCTGCCTGAAGCTGGACAGCGTCCATCCCGACAGAGGAAACAAGAGTGGTGACGATGCCGCCAAGACGGTGCGGTCGGTGTTGGAGGCCGTGGGGATACCGCTTATAATCTGGGGCTGTGACGACCCCAACAAAGACAACGAGATTGTGCCCAAGATCAGCGAGGCGGCGAAAGGGGAAAGGTGCCTCATCTCCGGCGCGACACAGGACAACTACAAGACTATCACCGCTGTGTGCCTGGCCGACGGGCATAACCTGGTAACGCAGGCGCCCGTGGACGTGAACATACAAAAACAGGTAAACATACTGGTGACCGACATCGGGTTCCCCGCCGACAGGATAGTGATGTTCCAGACGACCGGTGCCCTGGGTTACGGCATAGAGTACGTATATTCCATTCAGGAGAGGGAACGGCTTGCCGCCCTCTCTGGCGATAAGTGGCTTGCGCTGCCGATACTTACGAACGCGGGGTTTGAGTCCTGGAGGGCCAAGGAGGCCAAGGCCGGAGACGACGAGGCGCCGGGTTGGGGCAGTGTAAAGGAAAGGGGCCCACTCTGGGAGACCATAACGGCCACGACACTTTTGCAGTCAGGGGTTGACATCATCAGGATGCTCCACCCAAAGGCCGTAAAGTCCGTACACCAATACATCGATGAGATGTACGTAAAGAGCGCGTAAGCGCGCGCGTTCAGAGGAAGACCTTAAAGTAGTAGTGGTTCCAGTATAACCGGCTGTACTTTTAACGGATAAGATGCATCTATAAGAGAGGAAGGAAGAGATGATACCGGTAGCTGAACGAATAAACGGCATGTTCTCTGACGTAAAGAAGGCCATAAAGGATAGGGACCCGACGACCATTCACCAGCTGGCACGGAGCCAGGCAGAGGCGGGCGCGGCCTATCTTGACCTGAACGTCGGTCCCGGTATAGCCGACCCTGTAGAGTCCATGCAGTGGCTGGTTACTGAGACGCAGAAGGCGACCGATACTCCCATATCCATAGACAGCCAGAAGATGGAGATAATGAAGGCCGGGCTGGAGGTGGCCAAAGGTCCAGTGCTGATAAACTCGTGCAAGAGCCTGGAGGTATTGGATGAATGGGCGGCCCTGGCGCTTGAGTACGACGCGTCCCTGGTCTGCCTCACCATCGACAAGAGAGGCATCCCTCAGGACGTGGACACGCGTCTGGAACTGGCCGCGGCAATCGTCGGAACGGCGATAGAAAAGGGCATGGAAACGACCAAGATATTTATAGACCCGATACTATTCCCCGTAAACGTCGACCAGAAACAGCCCAATTACCTGCTTGAGGTCTGCCGCCAGATAACGTTCATTTCAGACCCCCCGCCTCACATCATATGCGGCCTCAGCAACCTCTCTCAGGGCACCAAGGAGAGGGGTCTTATAAACAGAGCGTACCTTACCATGTCCCTGGCCGCGGGACTTGACTCCGCCGTCATAGACGTCCTGGACAAAGACCTGATGGACGCCGCCATAACCACCGAGATGTTGCTCAATAAACAGATATACAGCGACGCCTTCTTAAAGGCGGCACATGGCTGATTACGAAACAACCGGCAGGGGCACGTTGCAACGTGCCCCTACAACTCTACAATGAAATCCTCCACAGTAAAACTCAGGGTCAGATATCCAGAAACAGACAAGATGGGGGTGGTACACCACACCAACTACTTCGTCTACTTTGAGATAGGCCGCCTTGAATATCTTCGCCACCTGGGGCTTCCCTACACGGAACTTGAAAAGGAGGGGGTTCAACTGGCGGTACACGAGGCACGTTGCACGTATAAGGCCTCCGCGCGCTTCGATGACGTCCTGGTGGTAGAGACATGGCTCTCCCGGCTCACCTACGCCCAGATGGAGCTCTCGTACAAGATATCCCGTGAAGAGCCAAACGACGGTAGCCTGACGCTCCTGGCCGATGGCGCCACCAAACTGGTATGCATTGACGAAGGCCTGAGGCCGAAGCGCATACCCGACAAGATAAGAGACATCCTGCCCCCACCAACAAACGCTTCAGACACGTAACGCAGGAACACGGCTCGTTTCTGTCCGTTCGGACAATCATCCGCTAGAGAATCGCTCGGACAGCCGTCCGCCTGAGGCGAACCTGTTCCTTGTCCGAGGACGGTGTTTTTCCTGTCATTGCGAGCATAGCGAAGCAATCTCTTGTGCATTCATGAGATTGCTTCAGGGTTGCACCCCTCGCAATGACAAAAGAGAGTTTGTGTCGACGGGGTAGGTCAAGGCCAGCTACAGCACAGGTATGTTATATACAAATAAAAAAAGGGATGGGCAGAAATGCCCATCCCTTTTGGTTTTCAACAAAACTAACTAACAACCGGCTTAGAAGCCGACCGTAACCTGCATGTAGCCCCAGTCACTGTCAGCATCGCCGTGACCCCGCCTTAAACCAGCGGTCGCCGGGTCACTGCCGACCGAGTTAGTATCCTCGATATAATCACCGTTAAAGAAGTGAGAATATCCTGCCTGGAGCCCCACGTTCTTGTAGAGCTTGTACTTGGCAGTAAAGTCCACCTCGGTGCCCAGGAAAGAGCCTGGATCCTGAGCCGCAGTGCCCGTAGTGTATCCGCGCATCTGCGCCTGAGCCGCGTTGTACCAGCTGTCATGCACGTTATCCAGCCAGAAGCCCCAGACATCCATCCAGGCAACCAGCTTCTTCGTCGGTTTGATCTTTATCGAACCCCTGACGGCCCTCATGTTCATCCAGGCCATCTGGTCCATGTAACCGTAGTGCTTGTGGTTCGTCGGATAGAAGTTCCAGAAGGTTCTGCTCTTCTGGCCTTTCCTAGACCCCGGACCATGCCCACTACCAGGCGACCAGTTACCTTCAAGGCCGACCCTTGGCTTCCACCCAACCTCGTGGAAGGTATAACCAACGGCCGCGTAACCTGCACGTGCCCTGTGGTTCAGCTGTTCAAGCTTACCCCACTGCTCGTGGTATTCACCAGAGTAGTCAATCGCCTTGCCGACCTTACCGGCAATCCTGAAACCTGCGTTCCATATCTTCTGGTTACCTCTGAAGTCCGAACGACCGGATAACGACTGCTCCCTCTGATCATTGTCAGTCATAACCATCAGCTGCAGGTTGCCGTCCGGCACAAGCTTCTTGAAGGTAAACATAGCGGCATAGACCTGATGGTCATTTGACTTCTGCCTAACTCCGCCCTGGGCGTTTGTCGTGCGGCCAATCCCCGGGTCATGCCTCGTTATGGCGGCCCACGCCTCGGCCGCGTAATTCTCAGTGTCATACATACCCCTGATGGCGTCCCAGCTGTTGGCTACGTTGTGCCATCCGAAGCTACCGAACATCCTGTGGTCGCCCCAGATAATCTCCTGACGCCCTATCCTCATGGTAAAAGGCTGGTTGAACAGTTTTCTGATGTCTATGTAACCCTGATGCATGTCCAGGGTAGACTGGGTCGCACCACCGCCGGCGTTACTGGCACCCTGTAACCGCGCGGTGTTTCCAAGCCCGTTGTTCTCAATACCCCAGAACCTGGAGTCCTGGAGCTGGAAGAACGCCCTGAGGTGCTCGTGGACGTCGGCGTCAATGTTGAGCCTGACACGGTTTGACACGACCGACTGCTGGTTACTTGAGATACCATCACTGAATGGAAAGCCTCCAAAACCGCTAACCGGACCCACCTGAGGCCCTGCCAGAGTAGTTATCTGACCGAAGTTGCGGGCGTACTCGGCCCTGGTCCTTAGGTTCAGTCCAATACGAATCTTCCGGGACAGGTCGTTGTACACGTTGGGGATAACGCCTATCTCCCTCTTAATCTGATCCTTCAGCGTCTCAACATCGCCAGGATCGGCCTGTCTAAGGCCTCTTACCTGCTCTGAAAGCTGGCTGTATTCCTTCTTTGAGGCGAGGAGCTCATCGTTCTGTACCTTGATCTCCTCCTTGTCTGTATTCAGGTCTGACCTCAAAGTCTCAACCTCGGCCTTGAGCGCCCGCAGTTCCTTCTGCATCTCAGAGAGATCAGAGGAGCTATCGGCACTACAGGGCAGGGCGTTGAAGAGTACCAGAGCACTCCCCAGAAATACACCCATGCAGGTCTTTAAAGGACCCGTCATCATTTCTAAGGTCTCCTTTCGAAAATTAAAAAGTAAATTGCCTTTTGTCAGCCTTTGCTTTATGCTAAAAATCTCTTTTTCTGACACCCCTCGTCTTCCAACTCACATACTTACAAAACAAGCGGGCAAGTCCTTAAATGTCCTGCCGGATCCATAAACTGCAAACAGCCGGCAAACCCGTTAAGGACAAAAAAACAAAAGGTTGGCAAAGTAGGCAATCTTCACCCCCTTTTCCAAAAGGCCCAACCCCCCCCTGCCAGCAGATGCCACGCAAGAAAGAATTACGGGCCTGCATGCTCCCCATAAAAGCCCATCATAAAGGGAGGGCACCTATGGGCGGCACGACCTGTGGGGTCGGGACTATTACCCTCAAACTCCCATGATTCTAGTCATTATGTCATCAAATGCAAGAGAAAAATCGAGAAAATCTCATTTTTTCCCCTACCCGAAATATGCGTCTGTAGGGCCCACAGAGGCGTTTTCTGATGCCAGTGGCCCGACGGAAAGGTTTTAATAAACATCTGTCGTCACAAAACAACAGGACACGTTGCAACGTACCCCTACGCAGTGACAGACAGGCACCGGTGTTTCATCGCCAACATTGTAGCATTTATTCTGTAGCGGTTGAGCTTGCTCGACATTATTGTAGGGGTGACCCGACGGGTTGCCCCTACCACACATGCCAGCAGAGTAGACCCTTGCGCTACAATATAACGTAGGTCATGGTGTGGCCATAGCCTATCCGTTTGGACGATTTATGTCACTCTGGCGCGCCAAAAGCAACGTAGGGACAGGGTCAGGGGATTTTTTTTCCGGAGTACTCACTTTTGTGCCGACGACGGGGATAGAAGGGTGTAAATGAAAGAAACATCTACAAGAGTATTTAGCCGCCTATCTGGCACATTACCGGCTCACCACGGCCCGAGTGGACCTTTGGTTTCATGTGAGACACCTTGATAAAGACGTCACGTATTTCCTGCTCTAGTGCCGGGTTTGACCTCCCGTTTGTGACGTCCGCGGCATGGTCTTTGGACCTCAGGATGGATTTTATGTCTACTTCACCGCCGGCGAGCAGGCACGCCCTGAGTTTGCCTTCGGAGGTCAACCGGAGGCGGTTGCAGTCTCCACAGAAGGGCTGGCTGACCGGAGATATCAGCCCCAAGACGCCCCGGGCGCCTTCCAGACGATAGAGTTTAGCGGGACCTCTCAGCGACACGCGTGGCCCGGAGAGACCCGGTGTTTTTCCCTCCCCGCCGCGTTTCCCGTCTACGTCCACGACTTCAAGATTGCCCAGCCTCCCTATCCGTTCCACAACTTCCTTGCTGGACACAAATTTCTCCTCTTCCACCATTCTACACCCAAAGGCCATGTATTCTATGAAGCGCACCTCAAGAGGCCTGTCCAGTGTAAGCCGGGCAAACGCCTCTATCTCGTCGTCGTTCGTGCCGCGTATCACCACCATGTTGACCTTTGTCTGCTCAAAGCCCGCATCGACGGCGGCCTCAATGCCTTCCAGCACGTCTCTAACGTTACCGCCGCCTGTAATCCGCCTGAAGCGGTCTTCCCCCAGGCTGTCGAGGCTTATGTTTATTCTCCTCAGACCCGCGTCTTTTATGGCGCGGGCATGCTGTTTAAGCGCCACGCCGTTCGTGGTCATGGCCAGGTCTTCTACACCGGGGATTTCACTCAGAGAGGCTATGAGCGATTCGATGTTCCTTCTGGTCAGCGGCTCGCCTCCGGTAAGCCTGAAACTCCTGACACCCAACCGGGTCGCGCACCGGGCGACAAACGCTATCTCCTCGAAGCTCAGAATCTCTTTGCGGGGCATCTGGTGGACACCCTGCGGTGGCTTGCAGTAGACACAATAGAGGTTACAGAGGTCCGTAACGGATATCCTGAGCCTTGTTATCTTTCTCTGAAAGCGATCTAACATGTTAGACTTCCTTATAAAATCCCCTGCAGGGGCGGTTCGAGCCGACGTCCTGGAGGGAAGGTCTTTTTTCGTTTTACCTGATTC
>JAUVQR010000336.1 GCA_030598065.1 Planctomycetota bacterium
AACCACTTCGAGATAGCCATCGCGTCTTCAGTGACGCTATACGGGCTCAACTCAGGGGCGGCACTGGCGACGGTGGTGGGGGTTCTGACCGAGGTCCCCATTATGCTCATCCTGGTATGGATATGCCTCGTGACAAGGAACTGGTTCCCTCTAAAAAAAGACGCCAGACGGCATAGAAACAGAAAAAGGCGGTCGGTTAAAAGTGAGCGTCCATCGTGCGTATAGACTCGTATATTATGTCCATCAGCCTGGTCAGCTCTTCCTCGGTTATGGACAGCGGAGGCATGACTACGATTATGTCACCCAGGGGCCTCAAAAACGCCCCTCTCTTACGCGCCTCGAGGATTACTCTCTGGCCGACATTCTCCCCGGGCAGAAATTCCTCCTTCGTTCCCTTATCCCTCACCAGCTCTATTGCGGCGATAAGGCCCAACTGCCGCGCCTCACCGACGTGTTTTAGCTCGTGAAACCTGTCCAGAAACCCTCGCAGAAGTCGTACCTTCGGCCGGAGCGAGTCGAGCACCCCTTCGCGCTCGAATATATCAAGGCTGGCGAGTGCGGCGGCGCAACCCAGCGGGTGGCCCGTGTACGTGTGCCCGTGATAGAAGGTCTTTTCGCTGTCACCCAGAAACGCGTCGTATATCCTGTCGGTGGTAAGGGTGGCGGCGAGGGGCATGTAGCCCCCGTTAATGCCCTTCGACAGGCACATAATGTCTGGCACCACGTCTTCGTGCTGGCAAGCGAACATCCGGCCGGTCCTGCCGAAGCCGGTCATCACCTCGTCCGTTATAAACAAGACATCATACCTGTCGCACAACTCCCTTACGCCCCGTAAGAAACCCGGCGGATGCACTATCATCCCGCCCGCCCCCTGCACAAGCGGCTCCATAATGAAGGCGGCCGTCCGGTGGCAATTTTTTTTCATTATCTCTTCGAGTCTGTCCAGGCACGCCAGCTTGCAGGTCTCTTTATCCATATGCAAAGGGCATCTGTAACAGTATGGCGACGGGGCGAATTCAGTATCAAAAAGCAGGGGCCTGTAAAGCTCGTGAAACGGTTTCATACCCCCTACACCCACCGCGCCCAGCGTGTCGCCGTGATAACCGTGCTCCAGGGCGATAAAGCCCTTCTTCCCGGGTGAGCCGGTCTGCTGCCAGTACTGGAACGACATCTTCAGCGCGACCTCTACGGCGGTAGAGCCGTTGTCCGAATAAAATACCCTGTTCAGCCCTTCTGGCGTGACGTCTACCAGCCTCTTCGCCAGTGTAACGGCCGGTACGTTGGAGAGACCCAGCAGCGTGGAATGGGCCACCTTGTCGAGCTGGGCCTTTACGGCCCGGTCTATATGCCGGTTGCTGTGGCCGTGGATGTTGCACCACATCGAAGAGACGCCGTCTATGTACTCCTTCCCGTGGATGTCCCGCAGGAGGACACCCTCGGCCTCCTTTATCACGACAGGTTGTCCCGCCGCCAGGAAATCCTTCATCTGGGTGAACGGATGCCAGACATGCGCCCTGTCCCATTCTTCCAGTTGATTCGCCTCTCTTGTGATGACCTCTTTCATTCGTATTTCCTTTCTCCCTATTACAGTTTGTAGCGTGACCCTACGCCACTGAATAATGTAGTTTCCTGATTTATCTGGCTGTTTATCTACTATCTATGCCCCGTTAATGG
>JAUVQR010000312.1 GCA_030598065.1 Planctomycetota bacterium
ACCATGAGACTGCTTTTCCCTCGAAAACTCTTTTGGTATACAACATTCTCGTACAGGAGTTTTTTACATGACAGGCACTACCTGCCCCTCCGGGGGGCTCCTTCACCTTAATGTATTTTGTCATGTCTTTTGTCGCAAAGTGTACAATAAATTAGGGCCATGTCAACAATAATAATTCAGAAAAGTTGAGGTTTTTACCCGAGGGGCCGTTTTCCGTTATGTAAGTCCTTGTTTTATAAAGGCTTGTGCGCATAAGATGTCCGGGTTTCCTGAGCAAAAGATTGTTGTGCGAGGCCCGTCAACCACAAATTAAAACAAACTCCGTTAAATCAGGGTTGGTGGGGGGCGCTCGACTAATTTGGCAGGCTCTCGCGATTGAGGTGGGCTTTATGTTATTTCTAAGGGGTAACGGTCAGGGTCGTTACAAGCGCCGTCAGTTGTTCCCCGAGCCTTTGCCTTGGACTGATCACACAGTGTCGATTTTTCTCTTGACCTTTAGGCGGCCATAATGTAGTTTCCTGAATTCTCCACGCTTGACACAATAAAGACATATGTTTGCAACTTTTTACAGAAATAGAAACGGGGTGAATACTTAAGCATGGCGAAGGTTGTCCTTTCTGGAGACGAGACGGTTAGAGATGCCTTGAGGCGGTTCAAGAAGATTTGCGACAAGGAAGGCATTATTAACAAATCCAAGCGCAATGCGTACTACGAAAAGCCGTCAGAGAGACGGAGGAGAGAAGAAAGCCGAAAGGTAAAGAACATAAAGAGGGCCCAGTATAAGACGGGGGTTACTAAATAGTCTCGTCTGCGGAAGGCCGCGCGGCCACCGGCTGTTTGTTTGCTCTCCGGTTATGAAGCTAAGGCCTTCCAACATCCGGCGGACGTCTGTTCCCCTGGTTTTCTTGGCTTCATACATCACCCATATCTAACAGCACCTTCAGTATCCCCTTTTCGGAGGCAAATCCAAGCGCCTCTACGCCCTCGTCAAGTTTATACGTGCGTGATATGAGCGGTTCTACGTCTACCTCGCCATTTGCCAGCGCTTCTATCGCCCTTGGGAACGGCCCGCACCTGGAACCTACCAGGTTTATTTCATTAACTACCACGGGTGTGAGGTCTACACTTTGAGCCTTGGCGTGAGAGAGCGTGGTCTTTAGTACGATGGTCCCAGTTGGTCTGGTCAGCTCGATTGCCGTCTCAAGACCCGACGGCGAGCCTGTGCAATCTACGACATAATCAAATCTCCCGCCGCCATGTCTGTAAAACTCATCCTTTGTGGCCGTCTTGATTCCCCGTTCGGACAGTATGCTAAGTTTCTCGGGGTGTTTCCCCACGGCGACCAACCGGCACCCCGTAAGTGACAGCACCTGCGCCACAAGCAAGCCAAGTCTGCCGTCTCCCAGGACGGCCACCTCGGTGTCGGGCTGTATGGCCGCGCTTTCTTCGCGGCTGGCGTGAGGCCTTTGTGTCTGTTCCAGTATACGGAAGGCGGCGGCCAGGGGTTCTATGAATACCGCCCTTGTATGGTCGATATTTTTCGGGAGTACGTGCAGGTTCCTGGTGGGCAGCGTGAGGTAGTCCGCAAACGCGCCGTCGCGTCCGGCGATACCGAGAACGGTGCGCTGCGGGCAGTGATTACCAAGACCCCTCTTGCAGTAGCTGCACCGGCGACAGGGGCAATTTATCTCACCGACGACCTGTTTACCTATCCACTCCCGCTCACCCGCATCTTCCACCACACCGGTGAACTCATGCCCCAGAACGCCGCTGAACGACATGTAGCCGCGTGTAATCTCCAGGTCCGTCGTGCAGATACCGGCCTTGAGCACCTTTATCAGTGCCTCGCCGTCCCTTGTCCGCGGCATCGGGTAGTTCTTTTCAAATCGCAGTTTATCTTTGTAGACCAACGCCCGCATAATGGAGTCTCAGCAGCAGGTTGTAGTTTAATTTTTTCGTCCGGCTCACGTAATGAGGTCCTGCCGGTGAAGACAAGGCGAGC
>JAUVQR010000229.1 GCA_030598065.1 Planctomycetota bacterium
AGGCGATTCCTACCTGGGTTCCTGGGTAAATATTGGCGCGGGTACCGTCACCAGCAACCTGAAGAACACGTACGGGACGGTTAAGGTTAGACTGAATAAAGGCAAGAAACTCGTGGATACCGGTATGATGTTCTTCGGCTCCGTCATAGACGACCACACCAAGATCGGTATCAATACCAGCCTTGATGCGGGCACCCTCATAAGCTGCCACTGCAACGTGGCGTGCAGAAGGCCCATCCCGAAATACCTGCCGCCCTTCACCTGGCTCACCGACCAGGGACAGCAGGTCTATAACATGAGAAAGGCGTTTATCGTCGCCTCAACAGCCATGGCCCGCAGGGACAGGTCCATGTCGGCTGCTGAGGAGGAGCTGTACAGGCGGCTGTTCGCCCGCACCTCATCCGAGCGTAGGGGGATGAAGAAGTCAACCCCGCCACTGCGGTAGACACGGCGCGTCGAGACGCGCCCTACAAGAAATACCCTATCCCCTCCCTTGAGTGGAGTTTTTCTGTCTCCACCCCCTCCCTTGAGGGGAGGGGGCAGGGGGAGGGTGGCGTATACGCAAAACATTCACCCCCACCTCTATCCTCCCCCCTCAAGGGGGAGGAGTAAGAGCTGATACCCGTCGAATATACCCTGCAAGGCTGAGGTGCGACCCGTACTTGATGAAGAAAAGGGCCTTGGATTAGAGCAACGGCCTTTTAAGCCGTAGGTCGAGGGTGCCGCAGGGTTTTAACCCTGCGGTCATATGATGCAAAGAAATACCCAGGGCTTTAGCCCTGGGCCACCCGTTGAATGGTGTTGGCTTATTTCTGCAGAACAAGCTCTGCCACTACTCTGGAAGTAAATATGGTGCGTCAAGACGCACCCTACAGCTGCTTTTGTCATTGCGAGCGAAGCGAAGCAATCCCATGTTGCTAGTGAAAACCTCTTATGAGATTGCTTCGTCGCTTTCACTCCTCGCAATGACGAGTTTGTCTTGCATTTGTAAGAGGTCTCAATACATAGCATGTAGCGGCGGGTCCTCGCCGTAGGCGAGTCTGCCATTTGTTGGGTGTGATACGCATCGGACGAGCGAAAAAATCGTCGGGAAAGGTATACAATAAAATATTACAGAACCCTGCATAGACATTTCAACTACTCTACAGTAACGCTCTTTGCCAGGTTGCGGGGTTTGTCAACGTCGCAGCCGCGCATCACGGCTATGTGATAGGCGAGCAGTTGGAGCGGCACCACGGATAGGATGGGGGTAAGCGGCTCGGGGGCGTCGGGGATGTAGAACACGTGGTCAGCCTTCTTGGCTATATCGGTGTCTCCCTCGGTTGCTATCGCTATCACCTTGCCTCCCCTGGCCTTCACCTCCTCTATGTTGCCCAGTATCTTGCCGTAGGTGCTGTCCTTTGTGGCGATAAACACTACCGGCATGTCCTTTGTAATCAGGGCTATCGGGCCGTGCTTCATCTCGGCCGCCGGGTAGCCCTCGGCATGGATGTAGGATATCTCCTTTAGCTTCAGCGCGCCCTCAAGCGCCACCGGAAAGTTGTATCCCCTGCCCAGATAAAGGAAGTTCTCGCTGTCCTTGTACAATCCGGCCAGTTCTTCTATCTGCTTCTCTCTCTGGAGGATAGCTTCTACCTGGCCGGGCACTTCCCTCAGGGCCTTTATCATGCCGTACACCTCGGCGTCCACCAGCACGTCGTTCTTCACGCCCAGAAAAATAGTTAACATATACAGGGCGGCTATCTGAGAGGTGAAAGCCTTTGTGGACGCGACACCTATCTCAGGTCCGGCATGGAGGTAGATGCCGCCCTCGGACTCTCTGGCTATGGAACTGCCGACGGCATTGCATATCGAAAAGGTGGTAACCCCCGTGCTCTTCGCCTCTCTAAGCGCCGCCAGCGTGTCGGCGGTCTCGCCTGACTGGCTTATGGCCATCACCACCGTGCCTTCCTCGATTATGGGCCTCCTGTACCTGAACTCGGAGGCATACTCCACCTCAACCGGTATATGGGCATATTCTTCAAGCATGTATTCACCCACCAGGCCCGCGTGCCAGGAGGTGCCGCAGGCCACTATAACGATACGCTTGAACCCCTTGAACGTCTTCTGCTTGGCGAAGAACATGCCCAGGCGCACCTTGGAATGGTCCGCGTCTACCCGGCCCCGCATGGTGTTCAATAGAGAGTCCGGCTGTTCCCATATCTCCTTGTGCATGAAATGACAGTAACCCTTCTTTTCAATCTGGCAGGCCTCCCATTCGACCTCTTCAGCGCGCATATGCACGTTCAGATAGCATATGTTATTGGCGGGGCTGATATTCCTGTTCTCCACACCGTCTTTGGTCAGCACCGCTAACTCGTCCTCTTCAAGGTAAACGACCTTTCTGGTGTGGTTGAGTATGGCGCTCACGTCGGACATTACGAAGTATTCGCCTTCTCCCAACCCGATTGCCAGGGGGCTTCCACGCCTGGCCGCCACGATTTTGCCGGGGTCGTCATGGCTGACAACGGCCAGTCCGTACGTCCCCTCCACATCACGAAGGGCCCTGTTTACCGCCTCCGCCAAATCGCCGTCGAAGTATTTTTCGATTAGATGCGCCAGGACCTCCGTGTCCGTTTCGCTTGTAAAATGGTGACCGTTCTGTTTGAGCATTGTTTTCAGATAGTCGTGATTCTCAATTATCCCGTTGTGAACCAGGGCTATCTTCCTGTGGCAGTCCAGGTGGGGATGCGCGTTCTCCTCGGAAGGGATACCGTGAGTGGCCCAGCGGGTGTGGCCTATGCCGGTGCTACCGTTGTGCCGACTGGCGTCCAGCTTATTCTTCAGCGCCTCTATCTTGCCTACTGACCTGACGCACTCTATCCCGTCAGGGGTTAGATACGCCACTCCGGCAGAATCATACCCCCTGTACTCAAGCCTCTCAAGCCCCTCTATCAGGATGGGGAGGGCGTTCTTATCGCCCACATAGCCTACTATGCCACACATATATTATGCCTTGATGCCTCAACGTTTCATAACGTTTGCGTCCCGGTGTTCAGTTGACGCTATTGCACG
>JAUVQR010000146.1 GCA_030598065.1 Planctomycetota bacterium
CATCACCATTGATTTTAACCGCATCATCATCATCCTTACCACCCACACCCACGGAGGCCTTACCGACCGGGACTTCCAGGAGGCCTCTCTGATAGACGGTCTCCTGGTCGACTACGACCTTTTTGCCTGATTTCTAAATGATGACACTTGCATGTGCATCTGTCTGCACCCGCTCTAACGTTTAAACGTGGCAGTAAGTTATCACGCTACACGCAAAGAGTTTTTCAACGTTAGTGTAGGGACAGGTTTTTAAACCTGTCAGAAACCCTGATGAGTGGACGACAATAATAATGATACCCCTGCTAAAGTGCATACATATGCTTTCGCTTGTACTGTGGGTGGGCGGTATGGCGTTTATGACGTTTGTGGCCGCCCCCAGCATCTTTAAGGTGCTGCCCAGGGAGCAGGCGGGCAACGTGGTGGGTGACATCATTCCGAAATACTTCACCATGGGCTACGTCTACTGCCTGCTCGCTATAGCCACGGCGGTGGCGGTTTATGTGAAGGAGGATTATTGGAACAAGCCCAAGCTCTTTATCTTGGGGCTGATGCTTATCTTGACATTCTACGACGGCATGCTGGTCGCCCCCAGAACCCACGCCGTCAGGGCGGAGATGAACAAGATGAAAGAGGAGACAGACGACAGGAAGGCCCTCTGGGACGACTTTGTCAGGTTGCACACCCAGTCGGCCACGCTCAATCTGGCTATCCTGGCCCTCGGCATCTCCGTCGTCATCGTCACCGCCTACTTCATGCGTATATAGGTTTTATGTATGGCGCGTCCCGCCTGAGGCGGGCCTTCGACTTGACGCACCGGCAATGTAGCGTTGGAGCTTGCTCCAACGTTTAAGTGTGGCAGCAAGCTACCACGCTACATCGAGCATTGTAGGGGCAGAGTTTGCCCTGCTAATAGTATTGTAGGGTGTGTCAGGCACGGATAGCCGAGGCTAGTGCAGGTGTTCTTCCGGCCGGAGGTGGCCTTCGGTGAGGTGGCCTTCAAGGCTTTCCGGCGTTTCCCGTCCTTCCGCTTCTCCGTAGGGCACCGAAAGATCTATCCAGAAGAAATTGCCCTCGGAATTTATCAGTAACCTGCCGCGTTCGGTGATCAGGAAGTAGATTATCAGGATCGGCATTATCAGGGGGGCCACTATCACCAGCACGAAGAGCGCCACAAGAAATATGGGGAACAGCGACAG
Organism: Planctomycetota bacterium; assembly: GCA_030598065.1. GTDB lineage: Bacteria > Planctomycetota > Brocadiia > Brocadiales > Bathyanammoxibiaceae > Bathyanammoxibius. The sequence continues at coordinate 1,197 of JAUVQR010000146.1, forward strand.
GATGATGGGGAAGATTATAAGGGATACTATGACAACTATGCTTATGCCAAAGGACAGGATCCAGGGCAACAGGAATATAGAGAGCAGCGTTATGCCGAATATCTTGAAGCCGCCCCTTATCTTTTTGTCGGAGATGAAGACGCCGCCGGGGCTCTCTTCTTCCTCATACTCCTCTTCTTCGGGTTCTTCATAATACTTTTCTCTTTCTGTTTCTTCTCCAGGCGGCGGTTCGGCGGCCCTTTCGGGTTCGGGTTTTCTTTCTTCTACCGGTACGTCTTCTTCCGGGCGGAGTTCGTCTATCTCCCCTTTGCGGGTCCCTTCGGCCGCCTTTGCCTTTTCAAACGCGTCGCTGCCGGGCTCGGGCGCCTCCGGCTGATGACCTTTGGGCGTCCTACGTACTCTTTTTAGGATCCGGTGGAGCATTTCCTTATATCCGTTGTTATGTGCCTGTCCTTCTCCGGCGCTTTATAGCGCCTATACTATGTCCACCCACATACTCTGTCAATCCTAAACCCCGCTGAGGCTTACAACGGCCTGGGCCGCAATCCCCTTGCCCTCACCTATGTCGTCAAGGCCCTCGGTGGTGGTGGCCTTAACGTTTACCCGGTCGGGCGATATGCCCAGGAGCCGGGCCATCACGTCTCTCATCTCCAGCTTCTTTCTCCCCAGCTTGGGTACCTGGGCTATTATAACGACGTCCAGGTTGTTGGCCTTCAGGCCCTTCTCGCCGGCCAGGCTCACGACGTGTTCGAGCAGCACCTTGCTTGAGACGTTTTTCCATTTGGGGTCGCTGTCGGGGAAATGTTCCCCGATGTCTCCCAGGGCGGCCGCCCCCAGCACGGCGTCGCAAACGGCATGGATGACCACGTCGGCGTCGGAGTGGCCGTCCAGGCCCAGGGGGGAGTCTATTTCTACGCCGCCCAGCACCAGCCTGCGGCCTTTGACCAGCCTGTGTACGTCGTAGCCTATTCCAACCAGCATCGTTTGTTGAGGGTTGTACGGCAGTGGTTCATGGGTTGAGACCGGTTACGGGAGATTCGGTAAGGACGGGGCGCGGGCCTATCTGAGGTCGGCAGAGCTCTTTCCTATCAGCCCCCTTACCCGGTCGGAGAGCTTGTTGAGTTCGTCAAGGTGTTTCATGCATATCTCCCTTTCCGACCAGCGTACGTCCCGGAAGCAGGCCACGGTGTTTTCAATATCCTCGATAACCCGGTCTATCGCCTTGTTAAGTTCGGACGAGGTAAAGTTGGTGCACCTTTCAGAGAGGTTGTCTATGCGCTTGAAAATCTCGCTGCGATATACCTTCCGCTTGTGCGGTATGATCGTGAAACCCACCGCGGCCAGCGCTATTGCGCCTACCATTACTATCGCAGCGGGCAGGAAGAGCGTGAGCAGAAAACCGAAGCCGGCGATGGCCGCCACGGCCACTCCCTCCATGGCGAGGAAGTTCACCAGCCCGCCCTGGGCCACCGTCTTTATCCTGTCGGCCTCGTTGACCAGGTCGAACTCGCGGTATTCCCTCGAATGCTCCTTGAGGGCGAACTGAAGCTCGTTCTTCCTGTCCTCAAAGCTGTGTTCTCCGAGGTTTTCCACGTCTCCCTTGTCCTTCTCGGCCTTCTTGTAGTCGAGGGCTATCTCCCAGAGCGACCTGTTGTTTCTCGTTATATAGTCGACAGAATCGTCTATTACCCTGTCAAGGTCGTGCAGCGGGTTGGAAAGGCTCGACATCTCTTTCTTAAACTTGTCGGATATCTTCTCCCTGGCGAATATAGAGGCCATCAGGGCGCGTGTGGTCATGTGGTAGCCCAGGAACGTGTCCAGCCTCTCTTTCAACCTGGAGAAGGCCGACTCTATCTCCATCTTGTATTTCTTGGTGTACTCCTGCATGTCTTCCCGCTTGCTCTTCAGTCGCGCCTCGAGCCGTTCTATTCCCGCTATCTCCGAGTTGTAGCGGGCGATTTTCGTCTCCAGGTCTTTTTTCCGGTCGGCGAAGACGCTTGAGAGGAAACGCAGCGGGCTGAGGGACTTCAACTCCATCTTCACGTCGAAGTCCATCTTATTGAACATAAAGTCCTCTATCTCTCCGATATTGCTCTTACGCAGCAGTTCCTGGTCCTGACTTGCCTTGGCCGCGGTGGCCTTCAGGCTGGAGATGGCGATGACCTTGGGGTCAAAGCCGAGGAGTTTGTAACAGTTCTTTTCAATAAACGGGATTATCTCGTTGAGCTCTTCCTCTGACTTCAGGTCTATCTTATTCAGTACGATAAGCACCTTGCGGCCCCACTTGCCCTTGAGGAGCTGGATAAACCTTCTCTCGCTCTCCGTCAGGGGCCTGTCCGACGAGGTTATAAAGATAACGAGTTCCGCGCGGTGTATGAAGTTCTCTATGATACCTTCGTGCTCGACGAAGATGGAGTTGGTGCCGGGGGTGTCTACCAGGGTAATATCTTTCAGGGTGTCCAGCGGGTACGTTACGCGTGAAAGGTTTTCATTCAACTGCTCCTGCCCGAAGCTGTCGCCGTAGGTGAGAAGGACGACGTTGTGGGTCGTCGGCGTAGGGCCTACTCTGAGGATTCTCTTGCCGAGGAGGGAGTTGATAAAGGTAGACTTGCCGGCATTATACTCGCCGGCGATTATGATGTAAAAGGGCTCCGCCATCTGCTTGGACATGTCCCCGATCTTTCTCTCAAGATCGGTATGCCCCATGCGGGCAAAGAAGCCTTTTACGTCATTCAGGAGCTCAGCGACCTCTGTTAAGGTCCTCTTCAGCTCCTTGTTTTTGACAATGACATTAGACATTCTTCGTGTACTAGTCGGTGCAGGCCACCTCTCCGCAAATTATAGTTGCATAGTATCTTACGTCAAGGACTTTTTTCAAAATAGGAGAAATTTTCTTTACCGCCGGTCGTCCGCTTTCGCGGGAGACCCGGCGCGGTCACGCGCCTGGTGGCCTAGACGACGTTTTCTCCTGCGGCTTCTTTCCCTTCGTGTCTCCCGTAATCCTGCTCCAGCACTTTTTTCCTGTCCTCAAGCCCTTTCTTGCCCAGCAGGGCGTTTGCGTTGACCTTGCCGGCCTCAACCCCCGGCTGGTCGAATGGGTCTATGCCGAACAGCCGCCCGGCAAGGGCGGTCTGTAACTCGAATAAAAAAAGGAGTTGCCCTATATGGAAGGCGGAGACCTCGGGGAGATGGATGGTACAGTTGGGCCGCCCGGCCTCGGTCAGCGCGGCCTGGGTGCCGAGCCTCTCGGCCGTTATGAGGTCTTCAAGGGATTTGCCGGAGAGATGGTCGAGGCTGTTGTCCGGGACGTCATCGGGCACTCTTACGGAAGAGGCAAAGCTGTCGACCGCGAGAAAGGTTACGGTCTTGTCAAAGGGACCTTCCATGTAGAGCTGCAGCTGTGAGTGCTGGTCGGTCGGGCCGAGCGCGCGGACGGGGGTCGGGCCGCAGTTGACCACCTTGCCGTCCACGGAGTGCTTCTTGCCCAGGCTCTCCGCCCACAACTGGCAGTACCACTCGGCCACGCCCTCCAGCCCGGAGGAATAGGGCATA
>JAUVQR010000288.1 GCA_030598065.1 Planctomycetota bacterium
CCGTCCGCAATCTTCCTGGCACGCACAATCCTCTCCGTCGAGCTGGGGTGACTGCTGAAGATGCCGGCCTGCTGGCTCTGAGGCAGTTCCAGCGCAAAGCGTTCCCAGACGTTTATCCCGGCCGAAGCGTCGTAGCCGGCCTTATGCGAGTTAAGGATGCCGTAGTAGTCGGCCTCCCTCTCCATATCGCGGCTGAACTTGAGGACGAATATGCTGCCCCCCATCTGTATTATCTGCCCGCTGCCGGGTGATATCTGCTCGGCCAACACCGAGCCGATCATTATGGGAGCATTGGCTATCATGGTCTTTGTTACGTGGCCCTTCTCCAGGTGGGCTATCTCGTGACCGATTACGGCGGCAAGCTCGTCCTCGGACTGGACAAACCTCATCATCCCGGTGGTGACCATTATCTGCCCCGGCGAGGCGGCGGCATTGACGTCCTCGCTCTTGTGGACTGAAAATTTGATATTCATGTCGCTGCCCGACGCTTTCAGTATCTTGTTGCCTACCGCATTTACAACCGCCTCCTGCTGACTTGTGTTCATTCCGGCATAGGGGTGTTGCAGCGTGCCTCGCTGGTACTGCTGCCGCCTCGCCTCAATAGCCTCCGATTGGCGGGCGATCTCTTCACGAGTCACCTCCGGCCCTGTCGTGGTCTGGGCGTATTCACAGCCCACGGGCGATATAAGCAGCACGGCAGCCGTGATTATAGAGTAGAAAATATAAGGAACGCCTTTTGTCGTGGTCATCATTTATTCTTCCTCTTATATTAAAACAACTTAGCGTGAATGTCCCCAGATATTGCCCTGAATACACCGCAAACTAACTCTCAAGCGTGAGAACCGCATAACTGAGAATATGCCGTTTCGTCCAACTTTTCAAGTGTTTGGTTTTTTAAAATACCGCCTGCTACCTCTTGGCGAACCATCAATCATTACAGAACTCTTGATTATTCGGACATGATTAGGTTACGATAGCACATATTGATTATTTTGAACACAATTTGTTATTCGAGAACGTTATGAGCGAACACAAGTTCCTGGTGGCGGGTAAATGGCGGGATTCAAAAGAGCCCCTTGAGGTTCTAAGCCCCTATGACGGCGGCCTGGTCGGTATCACTTATAGGCCGACCGAGGACGACGTAGAAGAGGCCGTGAGTGCGGCCGTTGAGGCCGTGAAGGAGACCGGCTCGTTACCCACCTACAGGCGGGCCGAGATACTGAACTGCATCCGTGACGGCATAATGCGGCGCAAGGAGGAGCTTGCCCGGACAATAACGCTGGAGGCCGGGAAACCTATAAAGGCCTCAAGGGCGGAGGTGGACAGGTCAATCCACCTTATGGGCCTGGCGGCCGAGGAGGTCAAGCGTGTTGTGGGTGAACTGTTCCCGCTGGACCTGCTGGAATCGGCGAAGGGACACATAGCCATAACAAGACGCTTCCCGGTTGGACCTATACTGGGAATAACGCCGTTTAACTTCCCCATAAATCTTATCTGCCACAAGCTTGCCCCCGCCATCGCGGGGGGAAACACCTTTGTCTTAAAACCGACCTCGACCGCCCCGTTGACCGCTCTTCTCCTTGCGGAGGTTGTTATGGAATCGGGGCTGCCGGAAGGGGCGTTGAGTGTCCTGCCGTGCGATTCAGGGATGGCGGAGCAGATGGTAAAGGACGATAGGCTCAAGATGCTGACGTTTACCGGCAGTTCACGGGCGGGATGGCGCCTCAAGGCCCTGGCGGGGAAAAAGAAGGTGGCCCTGGAGCTGGGCGGCAACGCAGCCGCAATTGTCGACAGGGACGCCGATCTGGGATACGCGGTAAACCGCTCGGTATACGGAGCCTTCACGTACAGCGGCCAGAGCTGTATATCCCTGCAGAGACTATACGTCCATGAGGACGTCTACCAACCTTTCCTTGACCTTCTGGTTGACCAGACCAAGGCGCTTACGGTGGGAGACCCGATGGAGGAGAGCACGTCCGTTGGGCCGCTTATCACACCCGAAGCGGTAAAGAGGGTGGAGACGCGGATAAACGAGGCAGTCTCCGGCGGAGCAAGGGCGATAACCGGCGGCTCGCCGCTTGGGGACAATATTATCGAGCCTACCGTTATGACGGATACAAAACCGGACATGAGGGTAAACTGTGAAGAGGTGTTCGGGCCGGTCGTCACCGTAAACAAGTTCTCCTCGTTCGCCGTCAGATTGTCCGCCGCGAACGTATTACCAACTGTAATCGTTCCGCTTCCCGCGGTAATCGTCGCCACATTGGGGTCTGCCACCGTTCCGGTGAAGTTGACTGTGCCCGGGC
>JAUVQR010000247.1 GCA_030598065.1 Planctomycetota bacterium
ACGTCCTCAAGGAGGATGGACCCCGACATCTGGGACAACATCGTGGACGAAGACCCCAGACGGGAAAAGCTGCCGACAATATTCAGCCGGATGGAGGACGCCAAGGTGCCCACCTGGGGGTCGGTCTTGCCGATAACGCCCTACCAGATACCGACGTTCTACAGCCACACGCTAACCAAGACCGTTCGCATATTGGGCGCACATCAGATAAAGCCCAAATTTGACGAGATTAACACGGAATTTACCGTTAACTACGTGATAAAGTTTAAAAATGACGTGATGTACACGTGGCTCCCCGGCGCGGACGTAAAGTCACATGAGACCCCTCGCGGCCAGTGGGGCGCTGCGAGAAAGCAAATTTATCTGATAGACAAGAAAATCGGCGAGCTGGTGGACAAGCTTAAACTGGAAGGCAAGTACGACAGGACCTATATAATACTGTACTCCGACCACGGCCACATGGGCGGCAAGGATTTTATAAACCAGAACTTCGACATAACCAACGATTTCTTCTATAAGAGTATTGTGGACAAGGACGGAGACGGCGAGCTGGACGAGGGTAGCGGCCTTGGGTTTAACGTACAGTGGGTCTGGCATGACGAGGCCCTCCACAGGGAGCACGTTGACAAGAGCGCCCACAACTTCATGGCCACAGGCAGCATGGGCTACGGCGCTGCCGTAATATACCTGCCGTACAAACACAAGTATTCGAGGAATTTTAGAACAACCAACAGCTATTACGACCTTGCGCACTACCAGGTGCATCCGACCATGAAGCCGGTAAACGTCCTGAACAGGCTGCTGGGTGTGGACCGTTCGGAGACGAACAAATTCCCGGACATGACGGCCAATAAACCCATAAATATGGTAATAGTCCCGGCGGCCAGAGACAATAACACCACCCTGATCATAAACAGCCAGGGGCTCCAGGGACTCATAGAAATGAGGAATGCCGGAAACGGACCGCGCGATTTCGAGTATCGTTACACTATTATCTCCGATTTCGACCAGGATCAGGAAGGCAACAACTCATACACCAGGCTCGAAGCGCTGACGGCCGGAGGCTTAGCGGCCGAAGACCCGTTCCACTACACGGCCTCGCCGTCGTTCAGGAAATACATAGGCGAAAACCTGAACTGGTTCAACCAGTTCCACTCCGGACGGGAATGGCTGAGGGCCACAAAGGAGACGGAGTATCCCAACGCGGTAGTCACATTTGCCCATTTCACAAAGTGGGACGAGTCTATAGACAACCTACAGGGCCGGTTCGCGCCGGACTTTGGGGTTACGCCCAAAAGGGGCTGGAACTTCCAGTCAGACGAGAAACTTGCCACGGACCACGGCTACCCCTTGTTTGACAGTGTAAGGGTGCCGTTCTTCATAACCGGTCCGAACATCAAAAAAGGCGTCGTCAATACCACCCCACACCTGAACATGGACATGGTACCCACCGTGCTTGAAATCATGGGGGTAGAATATGACCCGAAAGAAATGGACGGAAAGGCCGTCCTCGACATCTACGAGGAGGAGGTCCAAGAGGGCCCCGTATTCGTGCGCGACGAGAGGGTGGCGTTCTACACCGACAACGGACTGCCGCTTTATTACCCCACACCTGTCGCCAAGACGGGCTATAACCTGCACAATCTCGATAACCCGTATGACCTCCACTACCTGGGGTCGGACGTGGCAACAACTTATCACCAGCAGCTCCTCAGGATGACGGATTCCATCCTGGACGTCGCCATACCGGGAGACTCCGTACGGCCTTTCGACACCGCCACAAGCGCAATCGGAAGAAGCTGGAAGGAACAAGACCCTAACAGCCTGTTCGTACAGAGAACCTCGCAGTTCGTTGAGGCCCTGAGAATCAAACAGTTCGACGTGGCCGACCTTCTCTCCATAATCTTCCAGTTCTACATTACGGCTAATAACATAGACAGAGCGCAGCTGCTTATAGACTGGATACAGGACGTCGGTGGCGATTTCAACAGGCTCATCGGCGAACCCGTCCACCACGGCGAGAAGGGACTTTTGCCCGGGCAGGTAATTAACGTCCCTGTAGACGGCATTCAATTCGCAGTTATGAAGCTTAAGAATCTAGGGCAAGAGATCGTTATGAGGACAGGATACAGGGCCGGATTCGGCATTGAGCACGGTATCGGCAGGATCCACAACACCGGACGTCCGAAGACGTGGAAGACACCCGAGATTGTCGGGCAGAGCGACGACAGCCCGTTTAAGATGCTCGATATCTCGGAGTAAGCATGCGCGTACCGGTAAAACTTGGCACGACCCTGACCGGCTACCTTCTGAAAAACAGACTGAAGTCCAGGAAGAGATTCCCCCTGGTGCTGATGCTGGAACCGACACACCTGTGTAATCTCTCGTGCAAGGGCTGCGGGCGAATCATAGAATTCAGCGACAACAGCGACTTGCTGTCGGTAGAGGAATGTCTCGGCGCCGCGCTGGAGTGTGACGCACCCGTAGTCACGGTCACCGGAGGAGAGCCTCTCCTTCATCCCCAGATAGACGAGATTGTCAAGGGCCTTGTAGACATGGGCCGCTACATCTATCTCTGCACCAACGGACTTATGCTGGTCGAGACCCTGGACAAGTTTGAACCAAGCTCTTTTCTTAATATCAACGTTCACATAGATGGCCTCGAACAAACCCACGACGAGGTAACCGCCCACAAAGGCTCTTTTGAGCAGGCAACAGAGGCGATAAAAAAGGCAAAAGAACTCGGGTTCAGGGTATGCACCAATACCACCCTC
>JAUVQR010000126.1 GCA_030598065.1 Planctomycetota bacterium
ACCGTACCCATACCGGATATGAGCCTAATACGTGACCTCCAGGTCCCCATACAGTTTGTCCCGCTCGGCAGGACAAGGGGATGTGACTTCGTTTGCGAGTTTTGCGCTGTCAGCCAGCACCTTGGTAAGACCAGGTCCAGTTCGCCCGCTTACGTAATGAAAGAGATCGAAAGGTCGATAGAGAACGGCAGGAAGATCTTCTTTGTCACGGATGACAATTTTGCGCAGGATAGGGATAGCACCGCTGAACTATGCGAGATGATCGCGGAGTATACGCGGAAGGCCAGGGAAAAAATATATTTCGTCGTACAGGTCCGGGTAGACATCGCCAGGGACGAAAAGCTGCTTAAACTGATGAGGGCGGCAGATATCGAGGGCTTGTGCATCGGTTACGAGTCACCTATTGAGGAAGACCTCAAGAACATGAAAAAGGGACTCAACCTTAAGAAGCTGGACGAGTACACGCAGACCCTCAAGAGGTACGGCTTCTTCATTCATGGCATGTTCATACTGGGGTACCCTACGTTTAAGGACTCGCGCAGCAAGTTGACCATGACCATAAGGGAGAGAGCGAACAGATTCCTGGAGTTCATAAACAGGAACAAGATAGACACGGTACAGATCGTCAAGCCCGTTCCTCTACCGGGAACGATACTCGCTAAGAAGTTAAAAGAAGAGAATCGGCTGTTCCCGCTCGAGTTGGTTGACTACACCAAATACGACGGAAACTGGCTGTGTTTCGAGCCGGACGAAGGCATTGACCCCAAGGAGTTCATGGAAGAGACGGAACGTATCCTGATGAAGTTCTATAGCTTCGGCTCGCTATCCAGACTACTCTACCAGGTACCGCTCTACCCCATGGAGCTCACCTGTCGTGTGCTTAACAAGATGCTTCCACAACTGACCAACCCTTCCAAGAGAGCTAACATACGCAACCTCAGCACGTTTATACAAAAGAGTTTTACGGACGCCAGGAGAGAGTCCCACAGGAAGTTCCGGAACGCCAAGATGAGGTTCGGGGGCAGGGTGGTGCTGGAAAAATGGAAAAGGGACTTCAAGAAGGAAAGGTTCTTAGAGACCATAGACAAGGCCAGGGCATTTATAAAGAAACACGCTGCTAAGATGGCGAAATCGCCTGCAGTGATGAGTGCGGAATAACTTTTTTGTTTAGGGGGTTAGGGTGTCGGCTTTTACCCTAGCCCCCATTTTTTTGAAATAATAGATTACTTACGTCCCTTAAACCAATAGACCAACCCCGCCACAACGACCAGGGCAACCACGATTATCGTGGTCTTCTGAGACAAGAATGCACCGCCGCCACCGCCGCCTTCGGCCGCGGCCATTACCCACGCCAAGTCCGCAATAATCAGGTCCATCGTACGGCTCCTTTCATAGATGTTTTGTATCTAAATCTCGAATCTCAGGATAGACGACAGCTAACAACTATCTCAAGACTACAGATGACCAGGTCTTGTCAGGACTTCCTTCCCTTGTACCAATAGCCTACTCCGACGGCAATCAGGAAGAGGATAGGTATAGCGTATACGTGAGGGACAAGAGGCATCCCCTTTTTACCTTCGGCTGCGGCAATTACATATACAAAAAGATCACTAAACTCCATATTAAGGCTCCTCCTTTTAGAACGACTTACGACCTCTCTCTATACTCCCAAGTGGACACTATCTTTTACAGATTTGGCATGGAAAGTCAAGGGATTTCCCTTATCTCTCCCTTATCTCCTTTAGCCTCTTACGCACCGCGTTAGACTTCTGGCCGCCAAGTGCCATATGCCTCTCATACGCCTCTATCGCGCCGAGATCGTCATCCAGGTGTAAGTCATATAATAGCCCGAGGTTATAATATGTGTTGGGATAGTCCAGGTCTGCCTTTATGGCCCGCAGGTAAGCCAGTTCCGCCTCGTTGTACCTGTTCCGTTTTGTGTAAAGCCAGCCCAGGTTGTTGTATGCCTGCCTCAGTTCCTCTTTCGATCCATGCTTTCCCAGCATCCTGACGACTTTCTCATAGATTGGTATGGCATTATTGTACTCTTCGGCCTTTATATAAGACCTGCCCAGGCCCAGGTAAAGGTCCACGTCCTCCGTATCCATCTCCGTCGCAGAGGTATATACTTCGATTGCGGCGGCGTAGTCGCCTTTGTCATAGAAGTCGTTGGCCAGCGCTATCAGCTTGTCAGCCGCCTTCTTTGGAGGCCCTTCCAGGCCCCCTCCTTCCTCTTCCTTTCTCATCCGAAACTCTGACAATTCCTCCGACAACGACCTGCCCTCACCCTCCAGCTTCTCTCCCAGCGCAAGCAGCAGCGCTTCCTGTTGTTCCACGCGTTTCCTTGCCTTGGCCAGCTTGTTTAGGGCCTCTTTATACTTTCTTGAACTCTTTTCGCGTTTTGCCTTCTCCTCTTTCAATGCTTCCTTCAGTTTACCTACGTCACTCTCGCCGCAGCCGTGAAGGGAAAAAGAGAGTAGCGCGACTATAACAGCGCCTACAACAAGATGTCTCTTTCTATTGTCGTTCATATGGTTCGGTGTTCAATCTCAACGTCTTCCAACGTTTTCTTTTGAAAGCAAACGGATAAACGCAAAAGGTGTGGTAAAGATGCCAGGTTGTATATGGTCGGTCTAACGGCAAGTTCTTTTATTGTACGCAACAACAGGTAATGGTCTTGGTAACCCCCTCAATGGTGCGAATCTTTGTCAGGATTATATCACCGAGACTTTGCAGTCCGTCGGTCTCCACGGCCACAACAATGTCATGCGGACCGGAGACAGCCTCGGCCGATCTAACGCCGTCTACGGACCTGAGCTTTTCCAGTATCTCCGCCGTCCTGACAGAAGACGTATCTATCAATATATAAGCCTTTACCGACATTCTCCAGCCCTTTCAGAACAGGCCACCTCAGACGCTCTTGCCCGCTACTCGCCCCCCCTGGAACACCGGCTCAAGTTTCGCAAGGTGTTTGATTCTCTTCACCATGTTAGGGTGGGTGCTAAACACCTCCATCATGCGGTCGGCCTTACTTACCTTCACCCTGCCGGTGAGAACCGAAGCAAGCTCTTTGCGGTCGATTGTGCCGCTGAGATCCTCGTCCAACTGCCGAAGGTCGCTTATCTCCTTTTTCGCCCGGGAAGGGTCGTTGACAAAGAACGCCTTGTAGCCCTCACATTGGTGCAGCGCCTCTTTCTGAAGCTTCGCGCTACCGTAAGCGAGTTTGTACAGCGCGGTAGCCATGTCGTGCGGCGCGTTACCCAGCTTTACACTCCCGAGGTCCGCGTGGTACTCCCTTATCCGGGAGCCGTAAAGCACAAGCAGGTTGGTTACAAAGTAAAGCACAAAGGCGGCGAGACCTATAAGAACCCCCTGGCCGCCTCTTCTGCTACCCCCTCCAAACCACATGAAATGAAAGGCGATATACCATAGTATCATCGGCACGATTGAAAGTATGGTGATAACCGCCATGTCCCTGTGCTTCAGATGTGATATCTCGTGGCCAATAACGGCACGCAACTCATCCTTGCTGAGAAGGTGCATCAGCGGCTCCGTCACGCACACACGTCCATCACTGCTCCACCTGCCGAAGGCAAAGGCGTTCGGTATCTGCAGGGCGGAAATGCCCACACGCGGCTTACGGATGCCCGCCGCGCGAGCGAGCTCTTCGACCATACGGTGCAGCTCCGGGGCCTCAGCTTTCGTCACGTATCTTACCTTCATAGACATCTCAACCATCTTGGGGCCAAATATGTATTGTATAATCATCATCACCGCGGCAATGCCGCCATAAGCCAGAAAGCTTCGTACCCCGATTGCGTAGGCAATCCCTATTATTATGCCGTACAGCACGGCGAACATAAGGGCAATCAAGAGGTAAAGCCGAAAGCTCAACCACATATCACGTAACTCCTTTAAAATAAATCAAATAGGGCCTGTTCCTGCCATCGGCAACTATATCAAGGGCGGTCTTTACTGTCAACGCCTAAATGACCCGTGACACTCTGTGACACTCATTATACCGGACGAACCTTTGACTGCATAGGCGTACGCTGATAGGATGTTTTTTCGGTATACGGAAGGACGTTCCGGCCGTTTTGTATATAGTTTTGTATATAACAGGACGGCACGTTTTCGGCGGAGAAATGCCGGTTTATTCAGCGGAGACCCCTGACATGAAAAAGAGACAAGTCAGCCTGGCAACGGGCATCGCACTATTGGTGCTGGTTATATCTACCATGATACTGGGTGTACTTATGGTAGAACTACCGGAACACTCAGAACACGCAGGGCACGGGGTGGGGATATTCCCTTTTCACAAATTCTGCGCCTTTACCACCGTAGCGTTGGCCATATTCCACGCCACCTACAACCTGAGACTATATTTTAGAAAACCCGCGCAGGGTGTCAGGTCCGGCCCCCGGGCCTAGATGAAGGAAGATAAGGAAGATAAGTCCCTGTGCAGACAACGCATAGGCGTTTTTTGCAGGCCGGGAAAGCGGTTGACAGTCAGCCCCGGGCGGTGTATACTCCGCCGCTTGTTTAGTGATAAGGCTGCCTTTACGCCCTCTTTTCTTTAACCCGCGTATATACGGGAGACTCATGGCGGATAATAACGGCACGATCTATGTCGCGCACTGGACGCATTCTCCGGAGAACTGTCCCGGCAGGAGCAACGAGGGGGCAAAGATGCTTAGCGATTTTTGGAACCGCCGTGACGAAGCGGCTAAAAACGGGGTAAAAATCCTCGGCGCCTATGCAACCGTGACCGAGCACGACTATTACTTTATCGTCCAGGCCGAAGACTACTCCGCCATGGTAAAATTCTTCCTGCCGCTGGTGCCCACGCAAACAGGCTCCTTCCGGCCCGTCCTGCCGATGGATGAGTGGTTAAGGATAAACCAGCCGAAGTAGCGGATAAGGCTTGGGGGTGTTGAAGACGCCGTACGGTTGTCACTAGCCGGGCGATTAGCTCAGCTGGCTAGAGCGCTTCCCTTACAAGGAAGAGGTCACTGGTTCGAGTCCAGTATCGCCTACCATATCCTGCAAGGACTTACGACTGGCAGGTAACAAGCTTCCTTGCTCTAGTGTCAAGTAACTGTCAAGTAAATCTGAGGAGTCCTCTCTAACAGTCCCTAATTCCTCCTCAAGAACCCTCACCGCATTCACCTTATGGCTAGGGGCTAAGTGTGCATATCTCAGTGTCATAGTAAGAGTCTTATGACCTAATAGCTCCTTGACCGTTGTTATGTCCACTCCTCCCATTACTAGGTGAGA
>JAUVQR010000009.1 GCA_030598065.1 Planctomycetota bacterium
AAAGAAATATATATTCCCCAACAGTATGCCCATCAGCAGTTCGCCCAGAACTATCGGGACCCTTAGCACCCTGGCCAGGTTTCTGCCTATCTCCCCGGCGGCAACGAGGATTAAAATCGCCAGCAAGAAGTCCGTAACCGGCGCGGAATGCCATATATCCGCCGGCAGACCCGGGCCTGCCGGCCCACCAGTCTCCATGGTGTTAAATCCGCCCACCGCTATCGGAAACCCCAGGATATTATCCATCGTCCTTTCCTTCTGACTAATCGTAGTGGCAGGGTCTACCCTGCCCGTTGTCGGGCCTGCTCAGCCACAACCCCTGTGGCCGAATGCCTATTTCCTGCCCAATTGGCGCGATATGAGCAGCTCGTTTCTGCTCTTGTCACCAAGAAGAGAGGTCTTTAACGGCTCCACTTCAGGCCCTCTGGAACGCGACAAGACCAGCTTCAAGAGAGGAGGGCTTATCAGGGCGGTAATCGTGACCATGACTATTATGGCTGAGAATAAGGTCTCGTCCAAAACACCCAGTGCGCGCCCGACACTTGCTATTATAAGCGCCACCTCCAATCTTGGTATCATGGCAATGCCAATTGCGAGACGGTTCACGCCTTTTTCCACCACACACACACTACAGAACAGTTTCCCCAGGATGGCGGCCGCTGTAATACTGAGCCCCAGCAACACGGCATTCACATCCATGAAGCTGTCCAGCCTTACCTGCGCCCCCACAAGCACAAAAAAGATAGGCACCAGCACCAGATACGCCGGTCGTATCAGTTCCTCCATGCTACGCTCTTTGCCTAGCAGGCTCTTTGCCCTCACATGCCTGAGGAAAAGCCCTGCACTGAAGGCCCCCACTATCGTTGCAAGACCTATAGCCTCAGAAAGATAGGCAAGACCAATGCACACCACAACGACTATAAATATCTTTATGCCCTCCGGACATTTCCTGGAGACAAAGTCGCCAAAGCCCTCTCCAAAGAACAGGCTTACCGCACCCAGGGCACCCAAAAAGCAAACCGCTACAGTACCCGTTGCGGCTATTCCAGCCGGAGAAAACTGCCCCGTAATAACAATGCTACTTATCGCTGCCAGAAACAAAAGCGCCGCAATCTCATTTATCATAGCTGCCGCTATCGTTATCCTCGCCTCAACCGTCTGCAACTTACCAACCTCATAAAACATCTTAGGTTTCATCGCAACACTAGAGGTACATAGGATTCCAATCAGGAATAGATACACATACAGAGAAGCATCCGGCAGCAAAAGGTAAGTCACAAGACACCCGAGCCCTGCCGGCATCAAGATACCACCGAGGGTAACCAGAATGACAGAAAGCCCCACCTTCAACATGGCCCTCAGGTCAGTATGAATACCAACTTCAAGAAGAAGTACTATGGCACCAATCTCAGATAAAATCTTCAAGAAAGGCATTTCATGGACAAAGTTAAAAAACTCCAGGCCACTGAACAGGTAAATGTTACCCAGGATAATGCCAATGACCAGCTCGCCGACTACCTGAGAAAAACCGAGCCTCCTGGCAGCCTCTTCTCCTGCCTTGGCCACAACCACGACTATAACTATGGCCAGCAGAACGCTGTCCGTCGGGTCCGTGTGCCACAAGGTCTGTCCAACCTTAACGTCTTCGAGCCCCACGGCAGGAATTTCCAGCGCCTCCACGTTCCCCGCTTCAAGCCCATCGCTGCCCGCCTGATATACCCCCTTGTCCTCCCATGCGGTTGTCTCATCCACCTGCTCGTCGAGCATAGCGGGTCCTTCCGCCGGGAGCTCACTGTCGGTAATTGCAAATGGTAACGTGGCAACGTTCATATCTCGTACCTTGCGGCCTCGCGTTCGTACTCCCTGAATTCCTCAGGCGTGTATAACGCCCACTTAAGCAGGGGCGGAGTAATGAATGTCGTAAACATAACCATTATTATCAAGGCGGAATACGTGGTTTCATTAAGCACACCCAGGCTCAGACCCATACTGGCGAATATAATACCCACCTCCGCTCTGGGAACCATCGCCACTCCTATACACAGCCGGTTCAAGTTCTTTCCCACCGCGCAAAGACCCGAGGCCAGTTTTCCCAAAACCGCTACCACGCTTAGCCCCACGGCCAATAGGACGGCCGACCCGTCAAAAAATGCCTCCAGCCTCACCTGAGACCCCATAGTTACAAAAAACATCGGCACAAATATCAGATACGCCGGCCTTATCATCTCGTCCATTTCGTGCTCATGTCCATGGAGGTCTGTCACCTTGATATCCTTGAGTATCATCCCTGCCGCAAACGCGCCCATGATGGGGGCGAGCCCTATACCATCAGCAATATAGGCCAGCATGAAGCATACCGAAACGGCCCAGACCAGTTTCATCCCCTCCGCATGGAACCGGGATATATATTCTCCAAGTATGTGGGCGATTTTCAGGATTATCATTACTGCCATAAAGATAAACGCCGCCGCGCTGACCGCTATCCTGAGCGTATCATCCGCGTCAAAAGCGCCTGTGGCAATAATCGACGTAACTACGGATAGTATAAGCAGGCCCAGCACATCATCTATAATGGCGGCACCCAGCACTATCCTCGCCTCCGGCATCTGTAGCTTGCCCAGGTCTTCAAAGACCCTGCTGGTTATGCCTATGCTGGTGGCACATAACGCCGTTATTATTATAAGCCTCGTATGGGGATGGGCGTCGGGCAGGAAGTACAGTGTGATGGGGTAACCCAGCGCGCACGGCGCAATTACGCCCCCCGCCGCCACCAGCGAAGAAGACAACTTTGCCTCCATCATTGCCGCCACATCTGTCTCTATCCCGACCCTGCAAAGCAGGATCAAGGCCCCAAACGCGCTAATGTGCAAGAGCGAGGGATTCTCCTGTAACATCTTCGAGAAATCCCACCCGGTAAAGAGAACGGCGTTACCGAGCACTACACCCATCATTAGCTCTCCCAGGACCACCGGCTGATTAAACCTGCGGGCCAACTCCCCACCTATCTTCGCAGCCACAAGTATAATGACTATGCCAAGCATAATGGGACTTATAGGGTCCATCATATGGCCGTCTATATGCATTTCATGACCCGTAACCTTACGCTTCACCCCCGTCGCAAGTTAACACAGAAACTAAAAAACCCACCGCACAGGGTGAGCATAGTAAGATTTTGAGGATATATAATCTTTATCTTTATTATCCATGCACCCTATGAAATTAACCCTCACCAAAAACCATGTCTTGCATCCTAAGATGGGTATGAGAATGTTAACAACCTCCTCGTAAAGGCCGGCTGCTCTCAGGTGTCACGTGGCACACAAAACGCATTTTACCTTAAAAAAAGGGGGATTTATAGAAACTTTTTTCGTATGAATCTCGGCAATGGGAAAGTTTTGTGGTTATTATCGGCAAGAACAATTATGGAGAACAGGGTGTGGTTTAACACACCCTAAGGGCTGTTCTCGCAATATTTGTCAGAAACAAAAGTGAACCATGCTGTCTACAGTTTTGAAGCAGAAGAACTCTGGTGTGGGCCCTGCCTTCTCAAGAACATCAACACAGCCATCTAACCACTTACACCTAAAAAGCTACTGAGAGGTGTAAATCAGACACCTGGGCCTCATTGACAACAACGTTCAAAAGACACAAAGACAGCATGTAATCCGACGAGGACTGGAGATGTACATAACCACTTCTGGGGTCGACTCCTACTTTGTGCCACTAAGCCCTGCCAAATGAGGCCGTAACACCGCCACGTGCTTATCCATCTCACCCCCCCCCCGCCTTACAAAGCCCATCCTATCAATCCGTGGGAGCAACGCCTTATACCCGCCATCACGCAGACCCTTGGGGAAATCGCCTAAGACAGTCCTCTCCACAGATTACATAGTGCCACCGTCTACAGGCAGCAAAAAAAATCGAAGCCATGAGACCAGTTCTCATGACCACCCAATACCCCGCCACAATCAAGAAGCTAAATCTCCAGGCTTATAGGTCCGCCTTGAAGGCTACCAGAACCCTCCAGCTTCGCAGCCACCTTTACCTCACCATCCGTAAGAATATCTACCTTGGTGGGATTTTCTATCTGCGCTGCCATCACGGTATCTGACAGATCCACCTCGAGGTTCGCAGGCGCCGTGGTTATCTCCATGCCGCTCACACGAATAAAGGGCATAAACCATAGCTTCATCTTGACATCCGGCATCTTTATCCTCATAGCGGGGAGGGAGAGCGTGACCTTCCCAGAAGGGTTAATCTTCAACTCCGTGGGCTGAACGTCTATTGAACTTTTTACATTCAATGTTGTAGTCGCTTGAGTATCGCCCTTAAGCGGCATTGGCTACTCCTCCTCCTGTATACAATGGTAAAATGGGAGTGCTCAAAAAACTCCCAAACAGAAGACGTTGAAGGCTGACCCATTACGTCATTTTCCAGGCTGCAACGCCATACTCTAACGTATGTTTCGTTCGTAAAGAGAGGAGGTGCCGCCCGCCCTTGTGGGCGGACGGCCTCTCCCCGTAAAAAACCTAACTACTTAGTTACCCAATTCAGGGTTACTAGTCGGCCGATCCACGGTAGGACCACCCGTCTGATACAGAGGTGTGTGGGCATAAATGATAGGATCGCTTGGAAGCTGACCCAGAGCATTGATACCCAACTTGTCCTCTACCGCCTTCAACCTGCGCAGGTTAACAGCCATCGTCTGTATCTTGGCCTGGCTCTGCACCATGGGCGCCCAACCATACCACCAGGAGTAATCCTGCTGGGCGTGGGCTGTGCCCTTGAAGCCCTTCAGCAGATTGCTGAACCACTGCTCACCAAGAAGGAGCTCTATCGTGTGCGGACGACCAGGACCGACCAGATAATGGTCACCTGTCGCAATGATAGGACCGTAAATCGGGAAATAACCCTTTTCGGTGTTAAAGGCGTTATAAAGCGGACCGCCTAACTTCTTTGGGCCCAGAATGCCGGCTAGCTCGTCACCCAGATACCACGGGTCACGACGGTTCGGCACCGGTATTATTGCCTTTTCCGTGTAAAGGGTGTCTAAAACGGCCATGGACGCGTCCGTATGCTGCCAACCTATCAGCATGTACTCGTCCAAGGTATCCAGATACAGCCTGGCAAAACGCGGGCTGTGACAGTTTGAACACAGCTCAATCCAGATCTCCCTCTTCCCCTTATTGTCAGGCGAATCCACGTCAATGACCCTGTTAAGAGGCGGGATGTTTATCCCGTAGGGAGCGTTCTTCAGAGCGGACTTGTACTGATAGTCCCTCTGCTTGGGCACATAGACGCCCATACGCCAGATGTTCTTTGACGTAACGTTATGGCCCCACTTGCCGCCGCCCTGATACATGTGGCAGTAGGCACACGTAGGAGCCAGCCAGTCCTTGCCGGGCTCTATGTCCGCCAGATTGGCATCCCAGTTCCACTTAGAACCGGTGTCTTGATAGACAACACCCATGGCTGACTTGATGTAGGTCTCATAGTCAGGGTGGTCATAACCCATGTGGCACTTTCCACAGGTACCCGGCTTCTTCGCGCCTGCTGTGTCAAAGGTATGTCTCATGTGACAGCCGTCACAGCGCTGCATCTCAGGGTGACATATGTCACAGCCAATCATGGCTACACCCTCGCCAATCTTGTAGTTCTCAATGTACCAGGGAGGTACCACCTCTGAAATCCAGCTGGCGTAGTGACTCGGCCTGCCCTGTTTCTTCTCGGAGACGAACTCCTTACACTCCTTTAAGTGACAGTGCGAACAGGAGTTGTCCAGATAGGGCATCTGAAGCACTTCGTGGCTGGAGCCGTGACACTCCGCACAACCAACCTTGTCAATGGGGTTGCCAAATTCCTTCTCTATCGCAGCGGTCTTCTTGGCCCATTTCGTCGTGCTCTTGGGCATACCGTGCGCAGAGGTCTCCCACATGTGGACCCAACCAGGGGTTACCTCAAGGTGACACTGCTCACACTGGTCAGGTTTGAACTTCTCGAACATCGCTGCAAACCCGGACATGTCGGGCCTGATGTAGTGCTTTGTCGGTGCGATGTACATGTGCATCTTGATGGGCTTGTAAAGCTTCCTGAAGGGCCCACTGCCCATTTCCAGACCAACCCATTCGGCCCAGGGCACGAACATCTTGCCCGGGTACATCAGGTCGGTTTGTGGCATGTCCGCAGCCACCTTTGAATCAGGAGTGGTGACATGCTGGGCTTGTGCTGCGTTAGGCACTGCCAACAGAAGCAGACCCAAACAGATCAGCACAGCTAGTACGCTCCATTGTCTCATACCAAAAATCCCCCTTTTCGAAGTTCTCCTATAGTAACTAATAATCCATGTAATCCGCTAAACTTCTTGATTTCTCACCCCCTTTCTTTATTCCTCGTGTCTCGATTAATCTCATGTAAAACCCACTATTGTGGCCCACAGGACCACAGGCTGTTTTTCCCACGACATCCCCTCGCCAATTAATGCCTTTATAGCTATCTCGCGTCCGCATAGGTCCCGGTAAAAAACACTTCAGGGTTATCATTGCTCAATTCGCCCGCATTAAGACTGAGTGTCTCCTGCGACTCTAAACCGGCCCTGAGAGGCCGCAGCCTTTTATTATCAACAGGCTCCACCTCCTCTTCTGCGGTCTGAACTGCCTTTTCCTGCACCGGAAGCAGCGACCGCATATCCTCTAACATCACCCCTAGCGACTCGCCAACCCCTTCAAGTTCGTTCAAACCCGCGAGGCTACCGTTGAAGACCACCCCTTCGTCAGAGGCAGCGGCGTTGAGGCCATCGGGCGCCTCTTCGGCTTCTAAGTCCAGGCCCAAGTCAAAGGACGATGCCAGCCAATCCTTATATTCCCTTTCATCAATGGCCACCAGCATGGCCTCTCTCATCGCATGTCTGCGCGGCGTATGGCATCTGCCGCATACCTTGTAGCTAAACACGTCGTGGGTCACCACGGCGGCCTCCGCAAGCTTGCCTTCACTCATGTACTTCGCGAACATCTCTCCCGGCCCATGGCACGCCTCACATGTAACACCCTCTTCGGAGTATTCACCTGTCTTTTCATCGTAACCGGTCGTGTGGCACTTCTCACATTTTTCCTGGTATGCCTCGTCCCCTTCCCGGTAGTCCTTCGCCTCAATCACCTTGTCCCAGGTCTTGAACTTGTTCTTTGACCAGTACTCAACGTGGCGCGGGGTGAGCAATTTATGACACTTCTTACAGGAAATACTGCCTATATATACTAGCCTTTCACCGGCGGCGCTGTAGTCCCTGAAATCAAAGGCGGTAAGATCGGGTGTCATGGATAGTTCAGCCAGCTTTGTCCAGAAGGCCAGAATCTCCTTCGGCTCTTTTACCCTCTCCATCATTTCCTTCTTGGTGCTGAACATCCCATGATGGGCCTCTTCCGCCGAATTCAATACCCTGCCTTCCCCCTTGTGACATACGGTGCAACCATAGACGCTAAATTCAAAGTATTGCCTGGTATAAGGGTGTTGTTCGGCAAGCTTGTCTTCGTCTATGTGACAGGTCATACATCTGTTAACGGGTTTACCCGAAGTCCCTTCCGCCCAGGCACCGTGTCCCTTAAGCAGAATCTGTTTTATCTGATAATCCGGCTTTTTCAGGAACTCTATGGAATCACGCACGATCTCGGCCTTTGCAGGCTCGCCCCACTTGGGATCCTCAAGTATAGGAAGTTCTTTCTCAAGCTTCTCACGCATCTCGTTCAACTCTACCGCCTGATACCGCTTCCACACCGGGTCACCCCACTGCGTGAATATCCATATGGCGCAGATCGCCACCAGGCCCAACGAGGCCACCAGAAACGCTATCAACCACGGAATAGACAGATTAATTGGAAATGGCATATTTTATCACTCTCACACGTTAAACCAGGGAGTCACAAGGATGTATTTCAAGTTCAAGGCATTCATCAGAAACATCTTGACCACAATAAAAATCATACCCGTCCACAGGGTCATGGTTATTACGTATCTAACAAGCCCCATACGGGAAAAGAACTTTGGATAGATAACCGCAGGTATAATGTTCCCAAGCGCAAAAAATATGATTATGTAAACAATCCCTGCCGGCAAGGGGAAGTTCCAGGGTGGCGCCGGCGGAGGTTTTATATGATGCATGTCCTCCCAGGGCCAGTAAAAGGCCCACAACGGCCCCCTGAAATACCACCCTACCACTACCAGCCCCCACCAGAATATGAAGCCTCCCAGGAAGGTGCACATGGAAAACGTCCTCTCCCTCCACGCGAACCGGCCTACGCCCTTTATGGGGTCCGGGTCGAGGAAAGGCGCGAGGTAAAGTCCCGCCAGTATCGCTGTCGGGATAATTACGCCTGCCAGATAGGGGTCAAAGTATGCCAGTATCTCCTGCAGCCCGACAAAGTACCAGGCGGCCTTGATGTGCGCCGGTGTCTCAGTCGGGTCTGCCAGTATATATAACGGAGAATTCATGTAGAAGGACCATGTGAAGATAATTATCAGGAAGAACAGCCCTACACACAGTTCCTTCATCACGAAGTTCGGGATGAAGAGTTCGTACCCAGGGGGCCTCTCGTACAGGTCCCTGGCGCTCAGGGCCTCTCCCTTTACAACGGTCATTACCCTGTGTCGTTCTTTGCCGGTATGCGGTCCGTCAGACACTGTCGTTTACACCTCCACTTGGTTGACTAACTTAGCTCTCTCCGTACGCGTCTTCTTTACCAAACGTCTATCACCTGTCAATAAAGAGGGCCGGACATGCCGCCCGCCTTGTGAATATTAAAGAAATGAAGCCCCATCAAGCCGGCCATGGCCCCGGGTATGGCAACGCAGTGGGCAAAGAAGAACCTTGTCAGAGACGCCTGTCCCAGCACGGTACCGCCTCTTAAGATGTAAGCTATGTCCATATCAGGCGGCAGGATGCTGAACGGGCCCTTGGCACCAATTAACGGGCTGTTCTCTCCCATTGTCATACCCACGGTAGCGGCCCAGTATGCCTCATTGTCCCAGGGGAGAAGGTATCCCGTAAATGCCGACATGAACACTAAAATAAGCAGGGTTACACCCACAAGCCAGTTGAGCTGTCTCGGCGGCTTATAGGCGCCCTGGAGAAAGACCCTTAGCATATGGACGGTCACGCATACGACCATCAGACATCCCGACCACCGATGGACGTTCCTGAGGAACCTGCCGAACGGCACCACGTTCATGAGGTCCTGGACGTCCGCCCAGGCCGTGTCCACGCTGGGAATGTAATACATCATCAGGAACGGCCCGGTAAGGATGCACAGCAGGAAAAAGAAGGCGCTGAGCCCGCCCAGACAGAACGTATATCTAACAAGACCTAAAGGAACCCATTTCATCGCTGACTCCTCATACCTTTAATATAAAGTCCATCCCTACCTCTTTCGACTTATCCACCATCAGACGGCCGTCAGGGGCAAACTTCATTAAAAACCTGGGCAACGGCCTTGGCGGTGGGCCCGCAAAGTTTATCCCGTCCTTGTAGAACTTTCCACCATGGCAGGGGCACATGAATATCTGGTTGTCGACCTCCCAGATAGGCTGGCAGCCCAGATGGGTGCATATAGCCGAAAGGGCGTAAAAGCCTTCTTTCACCCGGAGAATGTACACCCTGCGTTCGCCCATCGTAGTGACAGAGCCCACTTCATATTCATCAGGCTTGCCTATCTTGAATAAGCTCGACGGCTCCCATACTATCCTCGGATATACAAAGCGGACTATACTGACACCCAGCATGCCCGCGAAGACCACAAAGACGCCCCAACTGCTGAAAAATAGGACCTTTCTAAGACCCTCCCTCCGGGTTATCTTCGCTACATCCTTTGACTTTGACGCAGTTTTTGCCACGACGACCTCCCCTATCTACAAACTTCTTCATACCTTAGCATGTGAATGGAATCTTCCCCGCACGCCTCCGCACACATCCCGCAGTGAATGCACTCGGTGTCGTCTATCACCAGGCTGACCCAGGGGCCTTCGCCATCGGCCCCATCTATCTCGCGATGCAGACCGTTGAAGTCCGCCTTGTTCATAAACTTAAGAGAGATGCACTCGGTCGGACACGCGTCCGCACACCCCCCACACAGAGTGCAGGGGTGATATGGGCTTACCACAGGGGTTATAGCGCAGTCAATACACCTCTGCCCCTGCCTCTTCGCCTCAAAACTCGCGTAGCTCCCTTCTACCAGCTCCATGCTCCGTTTTCTTTTCTTGGGAGACAGCATTGGCGGGAGACCCTCCCAGATAGAACACCTTACGGCCCATGTGTCCTCCTTCTTGTGATAGTGAACAGGTTTCATCTCACGCACACTATCCAACCCGAGAGAACCACTGCCGCCGAGATATTGATGTATAGATTGCGCAGCCTTTTGTCCGGAAGCGACGGCGTCTACGATGTATCCAGACTTAGACATGTCGCCACACGCAAAAACCCCCTTTTGGGAGCTCATAGCGCTGTTCGCGTCCACCTTCAACAGCCCGTCTCTTCCTATCTTAATGTCCTTTTTCCCGCCCGCGAAGGAGGGGTCAAGCTGCTGCCCCAACGCCAGTATTACCGTGTCCGCTTCCAGCATACGTGCCTTCGTATTCTTGTATACAGGGCACAAACGTCCCTTTTCGTCATAAACGGTATCATCAACCTCCCTTATCTTTACACCTTTAACGCCGTCAGGCCCCCCTACAATCTCTTCAGGGGCCATAGAGTCGTAGAACACCACACCCTCCTGTTTAGCGTCGAAGATCTCGGAGGCGTCGGCCGGCATCTCATTACCGCCGGATGATTTAGAGCCCTTTGCCACCTCAGCGCATACCACATAAACCTTTGTTTTTTTCCCGCCCAGACGTACGGCCGTACGAGCTATGTCAACGGCCACGTTACCTCCGCCTAAGATAACCACTTTGTTACCCAGCTCCACCCCGCCTTTGTTTCCGGAGGCCGCCTGCATCAAGAACTCTACTCCATGGAGTACACCATCCAACTCATTACCCGGGATAGCCGGTACTCTGCCCTGTTGCAGGCCTATAGCCAACAAGACCGCATCATATTCTTTGAGCAACCCATCTACGTCAAAATCCTTTCCACACGTCTTGTTTGTCTCAATCTTGACGCCTAAATAGCGTATGCCGTCTATGTCGCTTTTTATCGACTCGTCAGGCAGCTTGAATTTGGGTATGGCGTTCAACATCCCACCAGGCTTTTTTGAAGATTCGAAGACCTTCACCTTGTAGCCCATCAGTGCGAGGTCATGAGCGGCCGAAAGGCCTGCCGGGCCTGCACCTACGATGGCAATACTCGGCGGGTTGTCTTTTTGGGCAGGTTCTACGTCTGACATCCTGGTCTTCAGCCACTCGTAGACTTCCCCGGTGCTGAATTTGTTCTTTTCGACTGCGAAACCCTTGAGGGCCCTTAAGGTTACAGGGGCGTCTATCTTGGCCCTCTGGCAGACGGGCTCACACGGCGCGTTACATACCTTGCCCAGGACGGACACAAAGGGGTTATTCTGTCTGGCGAGAAGATAGGCTAGTTGGTTCTTACCTTCGGAGATTGCCAGGGAGTACAACCTGGCATCCGTATTTATGGGGCAACCGATTCTACAGACAATATTGTCTGGAATCCATTGCTGATCCGCAGAGCTACACACGTCGTACTTCTTTTCTTCATATAGCTTCTTGCGGGAACCCTTGTACTGTATTCCGCGGGACTCATCTATGGAAACAAGTAGCTCAGGCTGCTTGAATCCAATGGTGATGCTTCCCTCGAGAGCCTTCGCCATTACCCTCCTCCTCAGGAAATCAGCACGTCAACACATATTACAGCACTAGTTACAACAAAATACAAGCTTAATTGTGCACAGTTTAAACACCGCATGTACCGGAAATGGAACACTTCTCCTTCATTCCACCCCTTGGTCTTGGCAGTTTACCCTACGAGCGCTACTTTTAATCGTAATCAGCGGGAGAACAGGCTGTTCTAGCCCCCCCCACTGGAGGTAAGGAAGCGCAATTATAGTGCTTAGGAAACAAATGTCAAATACAAAATTAAAGCTGGTAAGATTTTATACCATTATCGGCCTGCCGGCCAGCCTGGACGCCAGCTTCCAGGACGCCAGGGTCTCTCTGCGCTCCCTGGTGGAGAGTTCGGTGTATACCCTTATGACACTCTTATCCGGGTCAGAACTTGCTTCAGCTACCGCCTGTCCGGCCAGCAACCCTGTGCCCAGGGCGCAGGATATGCCTTCTCCAAACATATTCAGAAAACCCGCCGCCTCTCCCGCCAATAACACCCTGTCTCTGCCAAGATAGAAGTTCCCGGTAGCACACATGTTAGTGCCCAGGCAGCTTGACTTTCTGACCAAACGCCCCAGCTTAAGGCCAAAGTTCTCTTTCAGGAAACGGCTGAACTCCTCAAGGTACGGCGTAAACCTTTGCCCCTTCTTGCACGACGTCCCAAATATAACGTAATCATCCTTTACATTGAACCAGCCGTATATCTCGCCAAACCTCCGGTCAAGGAAGCCATGATACCACTCCGGGTCCAGCTCAGAACTCCCCTCATAGTAGTTCTGATAGGCCAGGAACCAGTTTGACTGCTTTTCCAGTTCCGGATTCAACTTCGCGCGTATGGATGAGAGACTGCCTTCGGCGCTAACCATGTAGTTGCCCTGTATCTCTATTGAACCTTCACGCCGGTCCTTGCAATATAACCTGACCTTGTCACCTTCCATCTTGAAGTCAGTGAGCAAACACATGTCCCTGACCTCCGCCCCGGAGCGCCTCACCAGCCACTCATCATACTGGGCCCGCCACACGTTGGGCGCACCCTTCTCACCGAAAGGCCAGTCCCTATTGCGCTCGGCGTCGTACCACAACCTGACTCCTTTTATTATTCTCGGCCTGCAGTAGCACTCATCCGGAATCTCACCAAAATATTTTCTGGTAAGCTTCAACGATTTCTCGTTTATAAGCCCCGAACATATCTTGTATCTGGGCAGCTTCTTCCTCTCTATCACCAGTACGCTCAGCCCGGCCTCTACCATCACCCTCGCCGCCGCCGCACCGGCAGGTCCGGCGCCTACCACCACCGCGTCGTACTTCCGTTTCAAAGACATGTATTTAGACCCCTCCTTGTGGAAGAAAGGGCCAATTATACGGTTCTACGGGCACGAAATCAATTTCAGACTGACGTAAAATACACGCAACGGTAATGAACAGTAAAAAACGTATACCAGGGAGCAATCTAATTTCGCGTTGATTTTTCTGGGGTCCGCCGGTACGATTCGTAAAGAGTATACCGTTTCACCGGGCCGACGCATGTTTCCGCCCGTAAGACCGGATAAAGAGGCCGGGTACAAATAAGTTTTTTCGAAGAGGCCCAAAAGACGATGGAATACACGCAATGCAACGTAGGCAGGGTGTTCGTTGTAAGGTTTGACCACGGTGACGACTTCCTTGCCGAACTCACGGCGCTAATCAAAAAGGAAGACATCCGGTCAGGCCTGCTCCATTTCATAGGCGCCCTTGAAAAGGCGGATATAGTGGTCGGGCCGGAGAAGGTTGAGGTGCCGCCCGTGCCGATGTGGAGAGCTTTTTCGGACGGCAGGGAGGTATTGGGACTGGGCACCATCTTTTGGAAGGACGACGAACCAAAGATTCACATACACAGCGGGATTGGAAGGGGCGACACCATCAACCTTGGCTGTATAAGGAAGGACGCAAGGGTCTATCTGACAATAGAGGCTACAATAACCGAGCTAACGGGCCTATCGGTAAAGAGACAATTCAATGAAGAGACCACGTTAGACCTGTTAAAGTTTGAGGGTTAATTCCACC
Organism: Planctomycetota bacterium; assembly: GCA_030598065.1. Lineage (GTDB taxonomy): Bacteria > Planctomycetota > Brocadiia > Brocadiales > Bathyanammoxibiaceae > Bathyanammoxibius. The sequence continues at coordinate 13,861 of JAUVQR010000009.1, forward strand.
ATTCCTCGTCTACGCGTTCCCTGCCCTCCTCCGCTATGGCCTTTTTTTGCTTCTTACGCGCCCGGCTCAGTGCCTGCTTGAAGGCAACGTTATTAGGTTTTGATTGTACGGCTAAGTTTAGAGAACTGACGGCCGCCGCCAATTTGCCCTCCCTCAAATAAGCCATGCCCAGTCTGTAATGGGCCTCCGCCATTGAGGGTCTGAAGCCCAAGACCTGCTTCCACACCTCTATGGCCAAATCCGGATCCAGGTCAGCGGCCCGCCGCCACTGAACAAGCGCCAGGGAAAACATGCCGGCCTTTGCGTAGGCGCCACCCAGTTCATGGACCGCCTGCGCGTCGTCAGGGTCAATCTTTACTATGCGGGCATAATGATAGAGGCCGGCCTCATTGTCCTTCCTGGCCAGATACAAGTCGCCCAACGCCTTGTGAACCTTGATATTATCAGGGTTGTTCTCAAGCTCCTTATTGTATTCAGTAATCGCCTGCTCCATCATCTCTTCAGGTCCAAGCCTTGTCCTGTCGGTGCCTTTGAGACGTTTAAACGCCTCTTCTGCCCTCTCCGCTCTCTCCTGATAGATTGTGCCCAGTTGGTAGTGTGCGTCTGGATAATTGGCGTCCAACTCCAACAACTCATCAAACGCTACAGTCGCTTCCCGAATCCCTCCCAGCTCTTTCAGCGTTAGCGCCCTTCGGAAGCGCGCCTCTTTAAAGTCAGGTTTGATGTCAACTACATACGTATATTCCCTGAGCGCACCTTCAAGATAATCCTGGTCAAAATATAAGTTGGCCAGGTACCAGTGTGTCTCCGCATCATGGGGATTAAGTCTCAGAGACTCTCTAAAGTCGGCCGTCGCCCTGGTCGTGTCGCCCATTTCTTCATAGGTCGTGCCCAGATATTTATAAGCGTCGGCGTTCTTCGGGTCCAGGCCAAGTACCTTGTTAAACTCGGCTATAGCCTCATCGCGATTGCCCCTCTTAAGAAAACTTAGCCCCAACCCCTGACGCGCGGGGATGTTGTCCGGGTAACTCTTCAACACCTTTCTAAACTGGCGCCCGGCGTCACTGAAGTTGCTGCCCAGATAATAAGCGACACCCAGGTTCAATCTCGCCGGCAAAAAACTACGCTCCAACTGCAGCGCCTTCAGGTACGCGGTCACGGCCTTACCCAGCCTGCCCTCGCCCACGTATGCAAGCCCTAAATTATTGTATGCATAAGGGAGATTGGGGTTTTTCCTGACAACCTCCTCCAGCTCATTTACCGACTTCCCGTAGTCCCGCAGCTTGTAATAAGAAACGCCCAACTGATACCGGGCGTCAGTGTCGTCAGGAAGGACCCTAAGCTCCCTCTTGTACAGGGTTATGTCGTCTTCCGTAGAACCGGGGACAACTTTGGGCGCGCATGAAACTGCCGTCAACATTGCCAGCAACGCCGACAGTATTACCCACGTAAGCAGGGTTCTAGACCCGTCGAGAGGCATAGGCCCTCGCCTCCTTCATAAACCCCGAAAACAGTCGCCTCCCCGACGGCTGGTCAAGCATCCTCTCTGGGTGCCACTGCACTCCAAGCACGAACCTGTGCCTGTCGCTCTCCACCGCCTCAACCACACCGTCCTCCGTCCTGGCGCACACCTTCAGCCCGTCACCCAGACGGCCTACCGACTGATGGTGAATGGTGTTAGTCTCCATAACGTCGACGCCCAATAGACGGTGAAGGATTGTGTCCTTCTCTATTAACACCCTGTGGCTCCCGCCGGATGTGTCGTTGTGTTCGAGAACTTTTTCTAAATCGGACGGTATGTCCTGATAAAGACTGCCCCCCAGACAGACGTTCAAGAGTTGTTCACCGTAACAGATGCCCATGACTGGCATGTCCATTTCCAAAGCGCCTCTGACCAATCTGAGGTCAAACTCTTCCTTTTCCGGGACTACAAGCTGGATACTGGGATGCAGTTCCTGTCCGTAGCGGGAGGGGTCAACGTCCGTCCCGCCGCTGATTACCAGGCCGCTCAACATGCTAAGGTATGCCTCGGCGTGGTCTCCTTCTATACAGGCCGTAGGAAGGAGTATGGGCAGCCCGCCCTCAAGCTCAACGGCGGTGCAGTAGCTCCTGTCCACGTAGTACCGTGGTTGCGACCCCTTCTTTACACCGTAATTACAGTTTATCCCTATTACCGGCCTCACCTTTTCCTTATAACCTTTCCGTTCATAGCGCCGGCATGAGCGCCTTTCTCCACGGAAATTTTTCCGTTAACTATTACGTATTCTATGCCCTTGGAATACTGATGGGGGTTCTCATACGTCGCCATGTCCGCTACCCGCTCCGGATCGAACACGGTAATGTCCGCAAAGTAACCTTCCTTAATCTCTCCCCTCTTGTCCAGACACATCTTTCTTGCCGAGAAACCCGTCATCTTGTGGACCGCCTCTTCCAGTGACAGTATCCCTCTGTCCCTCGAATATCTGCCGAGTACCCTTGCAAACGTGCCGTACGTGCGGGGGTGCGGCTTGCCCTGCCCCAGGATGCTGTCACGCCGCCTCAGTGAACTGTCGGAACCTATGCCGACAAAGCTCCAGGTCAGAATCTTTTCCAGGTTTTCTTCACACATACTGAAGACCACTATCCAGACGCGCCCCCTTTGTTCGACCAGAAGGTCAAGCGCCATATCCAAAGGAGCCTTGTCCTGTTCCTTCCCCAGTTGTTCAAGGTTTTTCCCGACCAGTGTGGCCTTATACTCGGGTGACCCCGCGTGGACGTCCGATATTACTATCGTCTCACCGTACCACTCGTCGTTACTTCTATGGAGGATTTCATCCACAATCTTCTTACGCGTGTCCCCGTCGGCCAGCCTCTCAACCTGCCTGTCCATCCCGCCTTCCTTCACCCAGTCGGGCAGGATAACGTTGAGGTCGGTTGCGGCCGCCACGTAGGGATACCTGTCGCATGAGACGTTGAGCCCCTCCCCGATGGCCGACTCAATGAGGTCTTTCACCCGGCCGAGCTTCGCCCAGTTTCTCTCCCCGGCGGTCTTGATGTGAGATATATGGAGGCTTACCCCGGCCTTGCGAGCGACGTCAATGGATTCCGCAACGGCCTCAAGCAATTCCTCACCCTCACTCCTCATGTGCGTGGTATACACGCCATCATACCGGCTTACCTCACGGCACAACTCTACAAGCTCATCCTGACCGGCAAAACACCCCGGCGGATAAATAAGCCCGCTTGAAAGCCCGAAGGCCCCGGCCTCCATCGCCCTTGCCACCTGGTCTTTCATCCCGGCGAGTTCACTGCCGGTAGGGGGCCTGTTGTCATAGCCGACGACAAAGTCCCTGATTGCCGAGTGGCCGGCAAGGAAGACCCTGTTGATTGTGCCGGGTTGCGCTTCCGCCCTGGCGAAGAAGCCTTCGACGTCACGCCAGTCTATGACCAGCCCATACTTGCTGTAGCCTTCCTGCTTTCTCCTCTTTGTTTCCTCTGAGATGGGGAAGGGGGAGGCCCCGCAGTTGCCGCACACCTCGGTGGTCACCC
>JAUVQR010000337.1 GCA_030598065.1 Planctomycetota bacterium
CGCCAACAGATTTACAGTCTGTCCCCTTTGGCCACTCGGGTATCTCCCCCCTAACCCCTGTTATTGTATATAATTACGACTACCACAATGGCTAGGTATATTAAACGACCAGTACAGAAGCCCCATTAACAAACGCAACACACATGAGACACAACTCTTCAGACCGCCATACGCGTAATGGAGCTAGCGGCGGGAGTTGAACCCACAACCTGCTGATTACAAATCAGCTGCTCTGCCGTTGAGCTACGCTAGCACAGTCGGAAATTATCATTATATAGATTGTTTCGCCCATTTCAAGAGATAAAATTTAGTTTTGTAGACACTACAATTATGGTATATTACCCCCTTGGACAACATGACGTAAGTGGAGTACACAATGCAGCTTATCTTAATCCTGGTCCTTATATGCCTCAGCCCCGTCGCCTTCGCTTCAACCGAGGTGTTTTTCTCACCCGCAGATGACGTAAAAGAGCGCCTCATCACCGGCATTAAAGACGCCGGAGAATCATTGGACATTGCATCTTTCCAGTTTACCTCCGTGGATGTGGCCGAGGCGCTGATTGAGGCAAAGGACAGGGGCGTGCGCGTGCGACTTGTGGCGGACGAAAGGGAATCTCGGCAAGACTCGTCTGTGGTCGTTCATCTACAGGATGAAGGGCTGAACGTGAAGTACGTAAAAGGACGTCTCGGCGGGAAAATGCACCACAGTTTCATGATATTCGACTCCAGAGCCGTATTCACCGGCTCATACAACCTGACCGAACATTCGGATAAGTTTAACATGGAGAATGCCATACTGACTGACCAGCCCAAACTGGTCGCAAAATATCAGGCGCAGTTCAATAAACTGTACGGGGAACCTCCGGTAGTCGCGACGACACCCGCCTCGACAGGGGAGGCTTCTTCGGCTGATTCAGCTGGACCCGATCCACACCGCTTCATCGGCCTGGAACTATCGCATCTCGGTAATCTCTTCGGCAAGGACTCCATGCTGCCTGACTCAGAAAAGAGGGTGTTGTGGAGCCATGCCAAAGACCACTTCATCCGCGGCGAGGGGGTAATAGTCTCCAGCTCTGTTGACCCCTCTGCAGGCGCGGCCGTGGTGGTCAGAGAAGAAAACGGCATTGAGGCGGAGATATTACTGGAACCGGACCAGGTCAAGAAGATCGCCAAGGCGTCAAACGGTGCCGAGATAAGTTTTACCGGCAGACTGCTGGAACGACCCGGAGCCACGCATGACGACTTTAAGCTGGACAGGGGCAGCCTTAGATATAAATAAGGAGGGATGGGCATGTCCATAAGAAATCTTATCTTAGCGTCATTTACCGCGCTTCTTCTCTGGCAGGCCCCGCTGTCGCTAAAGACAGACGCGGCCCTCGTGCAGGAAGGCTTCAAGGACTTGTTGTTCGACGCCGCAATGCACATAAAGCAGGGGGAGTTCGACGATGCGGTGGCGGCCTTCGGCAAGGCGCTTGAGATGAGACCCAACGATTATAAGATATGGGCGCAAAAGGCCCAGTTGCTGGACGAGATGGGCAGATATAAAGAAGCGGCGGCCGCATACGACAGGGTGACGGATATAATCCCTAATCTCTATGAGGCGTGGATTAACAAAGGCCTGTCGCTGGTGCGTGTCAGGGAGGACCACGA
>JAUVQR010000082.1 GCA_030598065.1 Planctomycetota bacterium
ATACAGATATAAGAATTCCCGGAAAAATCTACTATATCCATGAGGATAAGTCAACCCAAATATCCTGTCCGGCCCTTCGCCATTGTGGCCGCACGGCGCCCCGACAAAAACGGGTGACGGCCCCGGCCCGGCGGCGCCAAAAAGGCCCCGCTTACCGAATCTGACCACAGTTTTCAGACCCGCCGAGCCCCCGGCACCACTCTATTATGGGAACATACGCGAGAAATAAACAGCATTGAATTTTACGGTCATTGGGGGCCATTTTTATGTTATCATTTGTTTTAAAGGTCTGTGTGCGAAGACACTTATAGGCATTGCTAACGGTATGGACCCTATCTTAAAAGACTACTTATATGAATGTTTGAAGAGGTCTGAAAAGTTACTTTTGCAGTTAAGGGCCCACGGCCCCACATTTATGGTGGTGGTCGCGGTGCTTATTGGTATCGTTGTGGGTTTAGCTGCGGTCGGACTCAGGCAGCTTATAGCGTTGTCTAATGACTATGTGTTTCTTGACATAGGCGACAGCTTCCCCCACGCCGGCATACATAACGCCAGCGACTTCTTTGAAGGATTTACCGCCAAGACCCTCCTCGTGTTATTGATCCCCGGCATAGGTCTTACGCTGGCTGCTTTCCTGGCCAGCAGGTATGCGACCGAGGCCAAGGGTCACGGTGCGCCGGAGGTTATGTCGGCGATGGCACGCAAGGCGGGTATGATGCGCCCCCGCGTGGCGCTTGTGAAGACTGTTGTCTCTGCAATCTGCATAGGTTCTGGCGGGTCTGTGGGGCAGGTCGGTCCCAGCGTCCAGATTGGTTCCGTACTGGCCTCCACCTTCGGGCAGGCCCTTAATATGTCGGAAAACGGCATGAGAACCCTGGTGGCCTGCGGCTCTGCCGCTGGAATCGCCGCAATCTTCAACGCGCCCATCACCGGGACGATTTTCGCCTCAGAGGTTATACTGGGGAATCTGGGGCTGAATAACATAACGCCAGTGCTTATCTCCTCGGTCGTCGGGTCAGCGATGGCACGAATATTTATCGGGGACGAGTCCGCCTTTTTCGTCCCGGCCTTCTCCCTGGAAAGCCCCTGGGAGCTGATACTGTACTGCATGTTGGGGGTTCTCGTAGGCATACTCGCGACCGCTTTCACCAAGACCTTCTATACGTTGGATGATATATTCGGCTCAATTAGAGCCAGCTACATAACCAAGGCCATAATCGGCGGGGCCGTCATCGGCATCGTGGGCATATTCTTTCCACAGCTTTTTGGCCTCGGTTTCGATACGCTGAACGATCTACTCTATGACGCGGGTTCGCTGAGTCTGGCATTGATTATAGTATTATGCCTTTTGAAGATTGTCCTTACGTCGGTGACTCTGGCCGCCGGCGGCTCCGGCGGCGTCTACGGACCGTCCCTGTTTATAGGAGCCTTGATGGGCAGCGCCTTTGGGATGGTGTTTAATCACGTCATGCCTTTTGAGATGGCCCCACCGGAAGCTTACGGCGTCGTGGGTATGTCAAGTTTCCTGGCAGGCGCGACACATGCCCCAATCCAGGCCATATTCATCGCCTTCGAGTTGACCGGCGATTATCATGAGGTAATTCCCATAATGCTTGCGTGCGTGTTCAGTACCCTTACGGCCAAACGGCTGCTAAAGGACTCTATCTATACTCTCAAAAATAAACGCCGTGGGGAGCGCATAGAGATTGGGCAAGACCTCTCACTTCTTGAAAGGGTTTATGTCGCAGACGTCATGGAAAAGAGGTTCACTCACGTCACCAGGGACACCTCGTTCATCAAGTTGCTGCGAACCCTGCATAAGAGTAAGATGGACATGGTCCCCGTGCTGGATGAAAATGGAGCGTTTTACGGCATCGTGGACTACCATCACGTTCGCACGGCCATCCACAGCGAAACCGTTCAAAACCTTGTTATTACGGATGACGTGACACTGTCGAATCCGATAACGGTAACCCCAAGCACCAACCTTGCTGACGCATTTACCGAACTCGGCATGCTTGACACAAACGGTCTGCCGGTGGTAAGTGACGATGACCCAAAGAAACTCGTCGGTATTGTCACCAGGAGCAGCATTGTTTTAAGGTACAGGAAAGAGGTCCTTCTGGAGGACGAGGCGGAAGGCAGTTACTCGTTCTTTCAGAAATGAAAAGAGGTTCTGGATAACAGAGCACTTCAAGATTCGTCCACAACCACCGGCCCGGCCCCGCGTCAAGAGGTGGCTATGCTGTCCAGCCTGACCCCCGTGACCCTTATCTCCGGCGCAATCACCGCCTCTTCGGCGGCCCACACCAGTGTGGCCTTTTTCTCTTTGCCGACGGAATGGACGTTGTTAAATATGTGGTTTATATTGCTGTTAATCCTTATGGTGTTCGGCTTGAGGGGTGTTGATATCTTTCCGTCCCTTATCAGGAAAGAGTCCGCTATAACGGTGCTGGTGAAATCACCGGCAACCATGCCGTTTATTGGATACGTGTACCATATCCGGCCTATGTAGACGCCCTCTTTTATGCCTGAAAACAATTCATCCCCCGACACTTCTTCCCTGCCCTCGACTACGATGTTGGTGGGAGAGATATCCGCCTGCATATCGTAGTTCCTGCCCATGGTATGAGACCTGAATCCGTTTCTTGGTTCAAAATTCGCCACCGGACCGGAGAGCTTCCGGCTGAGGTAGTTATTCGCCAGGAACCCTACGAGAAGCCCGTCTGACACCAAATCAGTCCTCCCGGTGGGTATGCCTTCACAGGTAACCCTCCTGCTGGCAACCTGCCCCGGCAAGGCGCCGTGGTCGTAAATGGACAGGTTTGAAGAACAAATTCGCTTGCCCAGTTTCCCGAGGAACGGTGTGTTTGACGCGTTCACAAACGAAAGGCTGAGTGACGGCGCCAATATGTGAGAGATAAGGTCGGTCACGGGCTGCCTGCCGAACACCACCTCGTACTCACCCGGCGGTATCCTCTCTCCGCCTATGGTACGCACGGCGCTTTCAGCTGCCTCCCGGCCGGCGGCCTCCGGGTCGAATCGCTCAAGATGGGTGCCAATGCTCCAGCCGGTGCCCTTGACCCCTTCATCCTCCACCATGGTGGTTATCGTGGCTGTCAGGATGGTTGACTCATCGAACTCATCTATTCCAGTCGTGCTCTTTATGGCCATTCTCTCCTTCAGAACGCATACGTCCCCACCAACGATTATCGATCTGGAGATGCCACTCTCTTTGAAGGTGGTCAGCGCGCCCCTGAGCGCCTTCCAGCCCAAGTCGACTATGTCCGCATCCTTTGCCTCCATCACCACAGGGTCGTGGTAGTCTGTCAGGGTCGGCTTCCCTGCCGGTGACGGCAACGAGTGGAAGTCGGGGTCTGAAAATCTGTAGCGCCTGGCCTTCCTTAAGGCCGCCTTGACGGCCCTGGGACGCAGGTCATTGGATTCGCTTCCAAAACCGGTAGTCACCTTGCCCTTATCGGAGAAGACGGCCTTTACGCCCACGCCGAAGGATTGGATTGATTTCGGTTCCTGCACACCCATCGAAGGGATGTCCGAGGTATAGTTGAGCCGCATGGTCACCAGTTCGTTCCATGAGGCAAAGACCTCCATCTCGACGCCGTCCTTCTTTGTGGCCTCAAGCCCCCCTCCAACACAATCTCTCAGCGTGTCTACCGTAGCGTCTGTCACTTGTACTCTCCGGTCAGCCTGGCCTTGCTTCTCAGTGTCGGACCACCGTTGCCCACCCTCATAACCTGCATAGGCTGCCCCTTCCCGCAGTTCGGAATGGGGAATATCTTGAAGTCATTTCCCACGGCATCGATGTTCATAAAAAAGTCCCTGGAGTCGGCGCTTATCCCGCCGCCTCTGAATAGCTTTGTCAACCTGCCGTTTTCTATCTTGTACACCTTTTGCGCAGAGATCCTGAAATTCTCCCTGGACTCGCTGATGGAGGGTATGCGGTTGTTGACGACATAGTAGCCGTCCTTTACCTCCGCAATGATTTCCTTCGGGTCTCTATCTCCCGGAGCAACGACGGTATTTGTCATCCTTACCAGCGGCATGTACTGGGGCTCGGTGGCCCTCATGGAACCGTTAGGCTCCGCGCCCATCAGGGCGGCAGTCTCACGGCTGTTCATGAAGCCCTTCAATATACCCTTATCTATGAGTGTCACCCTCTTTGCAGGTACGCCTTCTGTATCGTATTTGAAGTGGCCGTAACCTTCCAGCGCGGGGTCTGAAAATGCGGTCAAGAGTTCCGAACCTACCCGTTTGCCAAGCTGATTGTCCGAAAGGTTCCTCAGCAACCATGACCTGCCTGCGTAGGCGGTCTCCATCTTCAGCGCCCGGTCGGCCTCGGTAGGATGTCCAATAACCTCATGCACCAGCAGGGCGTTAAAGTGCGGGTCGGTCACCACCACAACCGGCTCATCCGACGAAGGAAGGAAGTCGGCGGCCGCGAGTTCTACTGTGTCTCTGGTGCGCTCAAGGGCAAAATCCATAAAACTGCCGCCGTAGACGTTTTTCCCCCCCGCCACCTCCCACCCTCCCTGCGCGCCGAGATGGTCAACAAATGTCTCCGGCACCGCCGTGCCCTCTTGGGCAACTACGTATAACCGTTCCTGGGTGAGGGCGTAGGACTGGTCAATACAGGCCCCCTCCGTGTTGTGAAACAACTCCCTGGCCAGGCCCGTTGCCAGGCCAATCGACGCAAACCTGACACCTGGTGATACGGCCCGCATCTGCGCGGTTATATCGACGGCAAGGCCGAGTACGTCTTTAAGGGGAACGTCGCGGGGGTCTTCCTCAAAATCGGCCGGCACAACGTCATGGCCCACCTCTACGGACGCAAGTCGCACCGGAGCCAGTGACGGCGCCAGGTCTCTCATTGCGGCCTTGTTCCTGGAATTGGCCAAGGCCCGCTGCTGGGCCTTGTTTATTCCAACGCGAAGCTTTTTGCGAAGAACCTTGAGGTCGACTTCCCCCAGCGGCTGGCCGTAGAAACCCCACGCTGACATCTCACCCGCCACCAGCCTGACGCCAAAGGATATCTTCACCTCCTGCTCCATACCCTTTGCGCTTCCGTTTTCCGAACCGGCTGATTTATATTCCGTCAGGCCGAGCCGGATGTCCGCATACTGACACCCCTTGAGTGAGCGCGCATATTCCATAGACTCCTTGACCCTGTCCCATACCCCGTCCAGGGCATCGATGCCCGGTGAACCTGTAGACCTTTTCTTCATATGAACGTCATCCTTTACATAGACAGCGCTGTTCAGATACCTGTCCGGAACATATTGGGATATGCCACGCGACTATATCATACGGCTACAGGCACGTCCATGCCTATTGGGGAAAGAAGCGTAGAAAGACCGAAGGCCGTGAGTTAAACGAAAGACCAGTAGAGAGACGCGTGGGGATGAGTTTGTTTCTACAAGGTGTGAGAGGCGGGGTGGATGTAAGCGTCTTAGAACTTGTGCACGGCCCTGAAATGCATCCTTCTTTTTAGAATGCCCAGGAAACCGGCCATGATATAACCGCTAAAGATGAGGGACGGCACTACCTGCGGTAACCAGGCAAACAGTATCACCGCTCCGGACAGAATAGAGGCGTGAAGCGGTGTCTTGAATTGTCTGTCGGCAAAATCCATAGTATTCGGAAATCTTATCTTGGAAACCATCAAGGCAGACAGGATAACCGTAATTACCGGCAACCAATCAACTACCTTGCTTACCTCAAAATTATCGACAAGATACGTATTGAGTATAATCAGCGCCGCCACCATACCGCCGGCCCCTGTCGTGGCCAGGCCGGTATACTCACGGTGGTCACTGCCGTCTGCCTGCATCACGTTGAATCTTGCCAGACGGTATACCGCCGCCGTTAAAAACAGAAATCCCAGGGTCCAGCCCGCAATAGGATACTGCAGACTAACGATACCGCCTATAAGCAACGCCGGCGCAACGCCGAATGTCGCTACGTCGCACAGGGAATCAAGCTCGGTGCCCATTTTACTGATAGCGTTAAAGTGCCGCGCCAGTTTGCCGTCATAGGCGTCAAATATCATGGCTACAATTATAAACCAGGGCGCTATGTCAAACCGGCCGTTTATGACCGCAATGCCTGCGGCAAAGCCGAAACCCAGATTCGCAAAAGAACATATGTTGGGCGCCGACATCTTCAACCTGTTTAGTAATTGTCTCATGTCTTAACTACACCTGCAATTTCCGAGCCAAAAACATATACTCGACTAATTATACCATAAGTACCGTGATATAAAGTAATTAATTATACAACTATAGTAGTCAAGGGTGGTCCTGCATGCATCATTTCATCTCTGGTGAACAAAAAACATTGCACCATCTCTCTAAAATACCCCCTGGTGTCTCAGACATCAGTCATTATCCGAAAAGGGTTTTGACCGGATATAACCCCGGTCAGCAGGGCGGGGCGTATGGAGTGACTTCTGCGATAAGTAACAAGACATGTGGGGTCTGCAGCATTGACCGACGGGTCTGGGATCACACGATTGACCCCTGGGTAACATCATATTCCCACGAGGTATCCACCGGGTCATTGGCCAGTATCTCAGTGTCCTTGAAAAAGAGACCAATCTCGGCGTCAGCTGC
>JAUVQR010000250.1 GCA_030598065.1 Planctomycetota bacterium
CTTACGGTACTTACCGTCCACAACCTCGCCTACCAGGGCCTATTCCCGGCAAAAGACCTCAAGGTGACCGGGCTGGATAAACGATATTTCAATCCGGGGCAGCTCGAATATTACGGAAAGATAAATTTATTGAAGGGTGGCCTGGTCTTTGCCGACATAATCACGACCGTTAGCAAGAGGTATTCGGAAGAAATACAAACCGAGGAGTTCGGCGCCGGCCTTGACGGCATATTGAAGGAGAGGAGTAAGGATCTGTATGGCATAGTGAACGGGATAGACTACTCGGTGTGGAACCCGGAAGACGACAGGCTTATCCCGGCCACGTATGGGCCTGACAGACTTGAGGGCAAGAAGACGTGCAGGAGACATCTTCTAGAAAAGGCGGGGCTCCCACATGAAATGGACGTTCCGTTGATAGGCATGATTACCAGGCTTGCCGAGCAGAAGGGGATAGACCTGTTGTCAGAGTGTTGGGATAAACTTATGGAACTTGACATAAGCCTGTTTCTTCTTGGCTCCGGAGACAAACGGTATCAGGACGCGCTGACGTCGTTGGCTGGCAAATATCCTCACAAGGCACACGTTCATGTCGGATTTGACAACCGGCTTTCACACGAGATAGAAGCCGGAGCGGATATGTTCCTCATGCCGTCCCGGTTTGAACCTTGCGGGCTTAATCAACTCTATAGCCTGAAATATGGTACCGTGCCTATAGTGCGCAAGACAGGGGGCCTGGCTGACACCGTTACACCTTCCGTGGGATTTCTTTTTGAGTCCTATACCTCGGAGGAGATGCTGAAGGCGGTAAGAGAGGCGGTTGAGGCCTATCGTGACCGGGAAAAGTGGCTGGGGCTGATGAGGGCCGGGATGCTTCAGGACTGGTCCTGGGATAAGAGCGCGAGGCGCTACGCCGATGTCTACCAGGATACCTTAGAGAGGGTAAGACGGTAAGGGTGGAACAGGTATATTTTGTGCTGGTCTTACATAACCATCAGCCGGTGGGTAATTTTGACGGTGTATTTGCCATGGCATGCGACAGGGCATATGAACCGTTTCTGAATGTGCTGGAACGCTATCCGGAAATACCTGTGGTTATGCACTATTCGGGCAGCCTGCTAGAGTGGGTAGGGGCCAATCGCCCTGAGCTGTTTGAGAGGATAGCGAAGCTGGCGGGCAGGGGGCAGATTGAATTGTTGGGGGGCGGCTTCTACGAGCCTATCCTGGGCATGCTCACGGAGGGCGACCGCGTTGGGCAGATACGTGAGTATAGAGAGTGGCTCAACGCTCGTTTTGATGTGCAGGTCCGGGGTATATGGCTTGCGGAACGTATGTGGGGACAGCATCTTGTACACTCCATGGCAGAGGCGGAAGCGGAGTACACCGTGCTCGATGACACACACTTCAAATACGCCGGTCTCAGCAGCTCGGAACTATACGGTTTTTTCCCGACAAGATACGACAAGGCGACATTAAACGTATTCCCGTGCAGCGAAGTGCTGAGGTATGCGATACCTTTTCAATCCCCGGCCAAGACCATAGAACATCTGCGCGGTGCCGCTGAAGCCGGTGCTGGTGATGCCGTTATGGTGTATGCCGACGACGGCGAGAAATTCGGTCTCTGGCCCAACACGTTTAAGCGTGTCTACCGGGATGGCTGGCTTGAGAGGTTTTTCGATGTCCTGCGTAAGAACAGCGATTGGATAAGGCCTGCAACGCTTAGCTGGGTAGTGGACAACATTGAGCCTCAGGGCGAAGTGTGTCTGCCAGACGTTTCGTACCGCGAGATGATGGAATGGGCCGTAGATGCGGATGCGGATGCCGCCCCGAAGGCGGATAGTTCTTCTTCGCCCTTAGGACGGTTACGGATGACGAAGGACGGCCTGGCCGACAGGTTTATAAGAGGCGGCTCCTGGCGAAACTTCCTGACAAAATATCCGGAGGCCAACCAGATGTACGCAAGGATGCTGGAGGTCAGCAAGCGAGTTGCCCCGGGCGGAAAGGATTCAAAGAAGGCGGTCGCCGCAAGACGTGAGTTGTACAGGGCCCAGTGTAACGACGCCTACTGGCACGGGATATTCGGCGGACTGTATCTGCCACACCTGCGCAGGGCGGTGTTCGGGCACTTACTGCGTGCAGAGGTTATTGTCGATGACGATTCGCATAAGAATGTGTCCATGCGTGTTGAGGCGCGAGACTACGACCTCGACGGCCTTGAGGAGTACAAGCTGACCGGACAGGGGTTAAACGCATACTTTAAGCCGTCACGCGGGGGACATCTGTATGAACTGGATTACAGGCCAAAGGAGATTAATCTGCTCAATACGCTCGCCAGGCGCGAAGAGACATATCTCAAGAAATTCCGGAGTAAGGATAACCCAAAATATGAAGGAGGGGCTGAGAGCATTCACCTGCGAAAACCTGAGGCAAGGAATGCGCCGGATGGACGAGTCGTCTATGACGGCTATCGAAAGGAGAGCCTGATAGACCACTTCTTCACTCCCGCGGCAAGGCTGGCGGACTTTGGCGCCGGACGGGTCGAAGAGCTTGGTGATTTTGTTACCGGACCATACACATCTGACGTGAAGTTATCCAGCGGAAAGGTGACACTGAAGATGGAGCGTTCAGGGGCCTTGAGGTACGGACGGCGTGAACTCCCGCTGAGGGTGACAAAACTGGTAGAGGTAGTGGCGTCTAATGAGGAGAAAAAGGCAAAAAAGGCAGGACTTTCAGGCCCCTC
>JAUVQR010000033.1 GCA_030598065.1 Planctomycetota bacterium
CGTACCGGGTATAAAAGTGCAACATCACCGCTACAGCGCGCCGGGAAAGGGTTGATTTTATCCCCTTCTGGGCATTAGAATAGAACCTTCGAAAGGGCGTGGCGGTCACGCTCTTCGTTCCTCGCTCACCATACGGCACGTCTGGAAAGTGCCCTGCACCGCTTGATTTTGGGACGACTGTTTATGACGAAGGATGGTGGATTCATGGTGTTTCTTCTTGTCGCCGTAGCGACCCTTGGGGGTTGTGCGGTCAACGTGCCGCTGGTCGGCAAGGTGAAGCCGCTGGAGGAGCAGGTAGTCTCCGGCGAGGGTACGGACAAGGTGCTGGTGGTAGACATCAGCGGCATCATCTCCGGCAGGAAGCGAAAGGGGCTACTCAGACTCAGTAGCAGGCCCAGCATGGTGGCCAATACGAAGGAGGTGCTGAAGAAGGCCAGGGAAGACGACGACATAAAGGCCGTGGTATTGAGGATAAACAGCCCCGGAGGCACCGTCACCGCCAGTGACATTATTTACCATGAGATTGAGGAGTTCAAGAAAGAGAAGGGGGTGGAGGTTGTTGCCTGTATCGTGGGGCTGGGCACCTCGGGGGGATATTACGTGGCGGTCTCGGCCGACAAGATAGTGGCGCTGCCTACCAGTATCATGGGCAGCATAGGCGTTATACTGCTAAAGCTTAATATGGAGGGGCTGATGGAGAAGATAGGCGTCCAGGACGAGGTTATAATCTCGGGCGACAAGAAAGACGCGGCGCTGCCCTTCCGTCCCCTCAGCCCTGAGGAGAGGGCGCTGTTGCAGGAGATAATCGACAGCCTGTACCAGCGCTTTGTGTTTATAGTGGAGACGGCCCGGCCGGAAGCGGATTTGCAGAACCACAAAGAATTTCTGGACGGCAGGGTCTTTACCGCGCAGCAGGCCCTTGAGATAGGGCTGGTAGATGAGCTGGGCTATCTTGAGGACGCGATAGAACTGGCCAAGAAGCGGGCTGGGATTGAGAAGGCCAGGGTCATTATGTACAAGAGACCGGAATCCTATAGGAATAACATCTATTCGCTTGGTGAGGGGGATGCGCCCGATGCGACAGGCTTCATCGGCTCTCAGTTGAACGGTCTGGGAAGGGCGCTACACCCTGATTTCATGTATCTGTGGATACCGTGACCGGCCCTGTTCGTCGTGGAGGATGTCCTGACAGTGGGCCGTATATTGGTCCAGCCGTATGAATTTTAGCTCCGGCGTCGCTTTTAGTCCCTGCAGTACATTCGCCACGACATCGACCCTTTTTCTTGAATCTTCCGCGCTTAGCAATCTGCCCGAAGGCGTCGCGAACAACTCCCAGGGGTGAAACGCGATAATGAACAGACCGCCCTTTATCTTGTGGGCGGTTGAGCCGATGGCCCATACGTATTCTTTGACGTCCCTTTTCCCCTCGAAGACGGGGTGGAGGTACGAGATGACCCTTCTGCCGGAGTCCGCTCTAAGCGAGGCCAGGGCAAGCTCCCACAGCGAGGCCCGTTTCATATAAAACGGCCTGATGCAATCGCTGATTACGGAGGAGTCATACGTGAACCCCATCTCACCCAGCAGCGAGAGCAGATCGTGGTTTGTCCTGAGATAAGGCGCCCTGAAGCCCGTTATCTTCCGGCTGAAGATGCCGTCCAGGATTTGCAGGGACTCGCGTATGATGTCTTTGGCCTGTGCCCTGTTGATGGGGATACCGGTTGCGGTGCCCACGAAGTCTTCGTGCCTGTGTGAGTGGCACCCTATCTCGTGGAGGGAGGTGAGCGCGTTAAGGTCCGGTTCCCTTTCCGCCAGCATCTGTGCCGTCCTTGCCTCAAAGAACAGGCTTGCGGGAATATTGAGACGTTCGAGGAGTCGGAGCGTCTCAATCAATCCCCTGTGTGCAAGGTCTATCCTGGCCCGACCCTCTTCCGGCGGCGGCGAGAGGGAGTCTATCCTTCCCCTGACAGCTCTATTGGAATCCGGGTCGACGTCCAGACTGAACGCGACAAACAGTCGTGCCTTTTCGTTAGCCATAATGTATGCAGTGTTTTTTCGTGACCCCCCCTCTACATGGGGGCCGGTCCTGTCGGGAGAAGGTGGCTGGTAAGACGTGCGTGAATCAGATTGGGGAGTGTCGGGTGGAGTGGAGCCTCTAGTTTATTCGTAATCCGAGTGTTCACCCAGCCCTTCCCTCTCGAACTCCGCCCCCACCACCGAAAAGAACCTTTTCTTGATGGCATCAGATGCGACCTTCAGCAGGGCCTTTTTGTCGCTGGTCATGCCGAAGATACCCAACTCTATGCTGCCGGCCGCCATTGTGGAGTGTCCTCCGGCGTCCTTGCCAAAGGCCTTTTGCAATAACAGTCCCAGGTTTACCCTGGGGTCCCTGCTGCGCGCGGAGATGTGCGCCTTGTCATCGCATATGCCGCCGACCAGGACGGTGTCCACCCCTTCAAGCTGGAGCATCACCTCGGCGGCCTGGGGCAGCGCGTCTCTGTCGTTAATGAAGTCAACAAAGGAAGCGAGGTAAGAGCCTCGTATCTCTCTGTTGCGGATGGCCCTGCCGATTATGTCCAGGGTCTCGGAACTCATGGGCGGCGTTTCAATCTCTTTCAGGAGGTTAAGGTCAATCAAAGGAGATAAGAACGCCACGGCTTCCATGTCTTCCGGCGTGGTGTTGCGGGTAAAGCCCATGGTGTCGGACTTTATCCCGTACAGCAGGGCGGTGGCCAGACGCGGGTCGGGCTTTATGCCGTAGAATCTAAGGTACCGGGTCATTATTGTGGAGTTGGCGCCTATCTTCTCTTCGATATCTACAAAACCACCCTTTATCGTGTCTATGTCTGTCGGGTGGTGGTCGATTATAATGTCCGGGACCGTGCCCACCGGCAGGATATTGTTCTTGGATGGTGTGGACGCCTCAATCAGGGCTATCTTCCCGTACTTGGGGATTATTTCGCCCGCTTCTTTCGAAGACGAGAGCTGGACCAGCTCGGTCTCCAACAGGTTTACCAGCGCCTTGTTTTGTTGACGTCCGATGTTCCCTCCGTAGTAGAGGGTGGAATCTACTTCGTACTGGCCGGCTATGCACCTGAGCGCCAGCGCGGAGGCTATCGCGTCGGGGTCGGGGTTGTCCTGCATGAATATGGCCAGTCCGTTGGTGTTTGCTCCCTTTACCTCCCTGGTCAGGTGTATCATAGACCGTTTTTGCGCGATAAGACTGAGCCTTGCCAGGACTGTCTTCGCCAGTGAGTCACTGCCCACTATCACCTGGTTTGCGCCGTTACGCGTCATCTCCTCCGTCTCGCCGTGGTCGCCAGCCACCGTAAGTACGTATTTTTCGGCATACCTAGACCTGACGCCCTTGAGTATCTGCAGGTTCTTGTCGTGGTCTTTTTCGAGGATGATGACGGCTGAGGCGCTTTCAAGGTGGGGATTCATTGCCTGCAACGGGTCTGTGTCTAAGGCCTCTATTCTTGTGCTAATCCCCTTCAGCTGGTCCAGTATCTCCTTCTTGCTTTCGTACACCACCACGTCATCACCGTCTTCACAGAGCTTCTGGGCAATGTCTATGCCAGCCGGCCCGCAACCGAGGATTACATAGATGTTGTTATTTGAATCTGTTATCATGAGCGATTACAACACCGAATATTTCAGCGACACAGGCATTCTAGGCAAGCGGTTTTGCTTTGTCAATACTAAGCTGCTGGTCCGCAGGGCCCCGGTTAATGATAACGGAAGACACCGGGTGAGACGCGGACCGGGGCGCCGACGTCGTGTGACGGTTCCGGCGGGGCCGTTTGCCTGCCGGCGCGTAGTCCGGCAGGGCGCCGGCCGCTTCGGCTCAAGCCGGGTATTGCCGCTGACCGGTGTTGACCGGCCTTAAAGACGATTTGTTAAAGGAACATCTTGAAATGGCAGAATTCTTTTGTTACTATATGCGCTGCCCGGGTGTCGTAGGGGTGTAAGCGTTTAAGCTCGTTTTACTTATGATAAATCGAACGTTTTTTTCGTGCTTCCGGTTTTTCCGTTGGTTTAGAGGGACTGATTTGGTTTGGAAATCCGTGTCTTATGCCTAATGCTGCTTACATTAGCCGTCGTCTTCGGGTTAATAATGGGGAGCTTTTTGAACGTCTGTATACTTCGTATACCGAGGAATGAATCTATAGTATGGCCCGGTTCTCACTGTTCCCGTTGTGGCGGGACTATTGTCTGGTATGATAACATTCCGCTGGTGAGCTACTTTTTATTAAAAGGCAGGTGCCGGTCGTGCAGTGGAGAGATAAGCCCGCGCTATCCTCTGGTTGAGGCCCTGACTGGGCTGATGTTCGGCGTGTTCTTTTATTCGTTGGTTCTCAAGGCCGGCGTACCGCTCTCCGTGTATGCGGCCTATTGCCTGCTGGGCTGTGCGCTGTTGGTGTCCAGTTTTATTGACGTGGAGCTATACGTAATACCGAACGAGATTACCTACCTGGGCATGGTCTTTGGCCCGGTTTTTAGTTTTATCTTTCCCGCGCTGCACCGCCCGCCGGGTTCCTACGTGGCGGTTGGCGCCATGGAAGTCGGGAGGTGGGACGCGCTGGCCTCATCTCTGTGCGGGATACTGGTTGCGGGCGGCCTTGTCCTGATGTTTGTTGTGCTGGGGCAGATAGCATTAAGGCGCGAGGCCATGGGCATGGGAGACGTCAAGCTGATGGGTATGATAGGCGGCATAGTGGGGTGGAAGCTGTCGGTGATGGTGTTCTTTATCGCGCCGTTTTTCGCCCTGCTGTTGAGCCTGCAACTGCTCTTGAGGGGCCAGTTGGAGAAGGGCCACAAGATACCTTATGCGCCGTTTCTATCCATTGCGGCATTGGTGGCCATTCCTCTGCAGGGGCCGCTTATACGGTTCTTGGATTCTCGTATATACATATTTTCTCTGTTATGGTCATGAGGGGTGTCTATTGTACTGTTTCCTTTGAAAGGTATGATTAGGGGGTTTTGACAAGGAGAAACGAATGTTTATTAAACACTTGTCGTCAATTCTGTTGACAGCCGGTCTATGCGTGACCGCGGGTATGTTATTCGGTGGTTGCGCCGGGCAGAAGAAGGAGCTGGAACTGGAGCTGGCCCAGGAGAGGGCCTCACTTCAGGATCTCCAGGCCGAGAACGAAGACCTGCGTCTCCAGCTGGCACAGAAGGATGAGGTGGTAGCACAAGAGATAGCCATGCTGGAGTCCTCCAGGCAGGCGCTGATGGCGGCCCTGCAGGGCACGGGAGCGGGAGTCGAGACGAGCAACAACTCTCTGGTCGTAAGCTTGCCGTCGGTGCTGCTTTTTGGTCCGGGACAGTACACGCTCAAGAAGAAGTCTAAAAAGCACCTTGCAAAGATAGCGAAGGTGTTAAAGAGCAATTTCCCTAACGCTACCATCAGGGTGGCGGGCTATACCGATAATACACCCATAAAGAAGCTAAAGAAAAAGTTCAAATCAAACTGGGAGCTTTCGGCTGCGCGCGCCGGCGCTGTACTCCACTACTTTATAGATAAAGGCCGTATAAAACCGCAGGATATATATCTTGCGGGTTTCGGGGCGTATCATCCGGTCAGCAGCAACAGCACTGCCGCCGGGCGCAAGAAGAACAGAAGGGTGGCGATCGTCGTGTTGCCTGAGGGGGACTAGTGGCGTAAGATGATAGCCGTCGTTGACTATGGCATGGGTAATCTGAGGAGCGTCCAGAAGGCCGTTGAAAAGGTAGGCTTTGATTCAGTCCTGGTGGACAGTCCTGAGGGGCTTGAAGGCGTCGAGAAGGTCGTGCTCCCCGGTGTTGGCGCGTTTAGAGACGCCATGCAGGGGCTCAGGGACAGAGGCCTTATTGACCCTATCCTGAGACATATCAAGGAAGAGAAGCCGTTCCTTGGTATATGCCTGGGTCTCCACGTACTCTTTACGGAGAGTGAGGAGGATGGGCCATGTAAGGGTCTTGGCGTTATTCCGGGCAAGGTAGTCAAGTTTCGTGGCAACGGGCTGAGGATACCCCACATGGGTTGGAACCAGGTTTGTTTTAAAAAGGACGTGCCGATTACAAAGGGTATACCACAGGATTCATATATGTATTTCGTTCACTCTTACTATGTCTGCCCGGATAACCCGGACGAGATAGCCGCCGTCACCGAATACGGCGGCGAGTTCCCGTCCGCTATATGTAAGGGCAACATCTTTGCTACGCAGTTTCATCCCGAAAAGAGCCAGGCTAATGGACTGGCTCTTATAAAGAATTTTGCGGGTGGATGAGTCTCGATGAGGAGATAAAGATTATGAAGATATGTACGGTAAGAGCCGGACTCATGGTGTTGTTCTTCTTCCTTTTTATGACGGCAGTCACGGGAAAGGCCGCCGTTGCCGACATCTCGACTGGCTGGAGACACTTTGTGTTGGGCGTCCAGGAGGACGTCCAGGATGATATCTTCAAGGTGGAGAACATAGATTTCTTGAAGAACCATGACCTTCGGGTAAAAGTGAGGATAAGGAACAGGAGCAAGACGGAGGCCAGTATCGCCCTGAGCATAGGTTTTTTCGGACGGGACAAGGAGTTGCTGACGGCGGTTTCCTTTGCGCCCCACTTTCTCATGGGCGGCGATACCGAACACGCGGAACTTGAGATACCGGGAGGCGGCAAGGCTTACAAACAGATTAGGTATTATCAGATAAGCATCGTGGAGCGGGAGGAGTGGTAGAGAGCACTGGCCGCCGCAGGGGCATGGCCAATAGGTGCGGCGTATGGCATCCCGGCAAAAAGTCCTTGACCGGAATCACGTTTTAACAAGAATATAACTTAGGGAAAAGCGAACGGCGCCCAACTTGAATGGCGTTCGTAAGCTACCGATAAATGAGGAAAGAGGGGAAAGTAATGAATAAAATCTCGACATGTCTTGCTGCGGCCCTGTTTTTTGTTGTGCTTACCTGGAATATGACTCTGGCAGAGGCAGGGGTCCTCCTGAGAGATTGCCGGGTGAAGACGGTAGAAGTCTACCGCAAAACGATACAGGTACAGTTGCATTTCAGGAGCGGTAAAGGTGAGGAGAAGAACGTCCACTTTTTGCTGGAAAACCCGAAAGACCCTTATGTCAGCGCGCAGCTGGAACTCTTGCGGGTTGCTCTTCTCTTCAGAAAAGAGGTGGACGTGCTGGTTGAGGACGACACGAAAAAGTCTATGGTGCTGGGCGTGTCATTATTCCAGACGACGTACGATTGAGGATAACCGCTCGCGGGGTGCCAACCTTTTGAGTTGCGGTTGCGTAGAGTCGATAAGCACAGTTCTGATTAAAGCGGGGCTTTTTCTACCAGCCACTATTTACTGCGCCAATGTCTATCGGCTCCGGTTTATCCCCCTCCCTCCGGTCTTTCCTTTTCAATAAGCCGGGCGTTCTCCAGTACAACAACCATTTGTGGGGCTATCTGGGACAATAGATTAAAATTCTCCTCGGAGTAGTTTCCCGGCTTTTTGCTCCCAAAATTCATTGCCCCTATAACCTCTCCCCTATAGGTTAGAGGATATGCCATCCGTGAGCGGATGCCTTCTTTGAAGAGGGTCTTGTCGGACCAGAACAGGCCTTTTTCTGTATCATCAACAACCACGGGCTTGCTCGTAGAGAGGACTTTTTCAAAGAGGCTGCCCTCTTTCTTGGAGCGTGTCCCCTGTGTGAGCTCTCCGGAGACATTGTCCTTCGAGAGCACGAAGGTCAGGAAAAAGTCGTCCTTCTCTTCCCGGAAGCTGGTAATGCTGAAGCGGTCAAAATCTATTAGCTTCTTGAGTTCTTTGCTGGCCGCATCAAAGACCTCGGTGAGGAGGCTTGAGGCGATAATCCTGTTAAAGTTATTGATGCACTCTTTTTCTTCCAATGCCTTGGCCATAGAATTGAAGGAACTGGCTAGTTCTCCCAGTTCATCGTCAGAGGCGACGTCAAGCCTATGCGTGTAGTCACCGGAAGCGACCCTTTTAGTGGCCTCGTTGACGTCGATGATAGGCACGGCAATCTTGCGGCCCACATAAAGTACTGCCAGGGCCAGGACGGCAAACAGGGCGACGAACATGTAAAAGAAGTTCTTCTTCAGCTCGCGAATGGCCCCGTAGGCCTCGTCTACGTCTATTTCAGACATTACGGCCCACTGGTACTCGGATAGCCAATGCCAGAAGCCCAGGACACGTGAACCTCTGTAATCAGAATATCCCTCAGCATCATAACCGGACTCACCCTTCAGGCATGCCTGGACGCCCTTTGTCAGTTGCCCGGTCCCCGGGTCTATGAGTTTCAATTCCAGCGCCGTTCGCTTCTTTACCAGCCCCATGTCTTTGATACTCTGTAAGAAACGAGACTCGCTTATCATGAACCCATTCTTGTCTACCAGATAAGTCTCGCCTGTCTCACCCAGCCTTACCCTGCGCATCTCTCTAGAGAGGGCCATTACGTCCACTCTCAGGCATATTATGCCGGTTATCTGGTCGGTCTTGTCCCGTACCGGAGATGAGACAAACAGGGTTGGGACGCCCAGTTCCATCTCTTCGTATTCGTTGGGTATCGGGTAGGTAGAAGGCATTACATCAGACACAAAGGTCTTTCCCGGTATCCTGGCCTTTTGAGAGTAATCGAAGTCCTCTATGGTGGTGCCAATAAGGTCCTCCCTGGTAGATACCCTTATCACTCCCGAATTATCGATGATGGATATTTCTTTGTACTCATATGTATCTCTAAGGAGGCATAGATGAGAAACCAGTCTGGCAAACTGTTCGTCACCGGGAGAGAACTCAGTAAAGGAGCTGACCAGGAACTCGTTTGCAAAGGCCTTGGCGTCGTATTTTCTCTCCTTCATCCATGCCCTGATGAGGTTTGCCTGCTTGTACCCAACGCCCTCCAGGTCGCGTATCGTTGCTTCTTGCAATGCCCTCCAGACCTTGGGGTAAATAATCGTCCCGGAGATAAGTAATGGTAAACAGGAGAACAGGAGCAAGATTAATGTTGTCTTACTTCGAATAGAGTTAAACATGTTCCCGGGTGTCCTCAGTATAAAACACACTTGTTTAAAGAAGGGGCAGGCCCTTCAGGCGTGAGTTCTACCTTTTTAGACCTTCTAGACGATGTCTCAGAGAAGACTGTGGTGGACAGACAGAGGGCAACACAGACAAAAGGCGTTGACAGGCAAAAAATGCATTTCCCCCCCCCCTCATTTTCTATCCTCCTGCCGTTAAGATAGAAATCCCAACCTACTGTCCCCACTTTTACACCTTTAAGACTGAAATGCAAGGGGAAAATTTGTCTTAAAACGGCACCCGTAACCACAAAACAGTTGGATGCACCGGGGGCGCAGGATATAATTACGAGATTCTGTTTTGTAATACTATTCAATAACGTCCTGATGTGGGACATTTTACCGGTTACCGGTTACGGGATAAATAATATGCTGATAATCCCCGCGATTGATCTTAGAGGGGGCCGGTGTGTCAGGTTGACCCGCGGTAGTTTTGACGAGGAAACAGTCTACTTTGATGACCCCGTGGAGCCGGCCATGAGGTGGCAGCGTGAGGGAGCGGAGTACCTCCACGTGGTAGACCTGGACGGCGCCCTTGAGGGAGAGCCGAAGAACCTGAAAGAACTCGGGCGCATCGTCGCCGCCGTTGATATGCCGGTAGAGTTCGGCGGCGGGATAAGGACGCCCGAGACCGTGCGGCACGTGCTGGACATGGGTGTCGACAGGGTGATACTGGGCACCAGGGCGGTTGACTCGCCGGAGTTGATAGAAGCGCTGTGCGCGAAGCATCCCGGCCGCATCGCAGTCGGCCTCGACCAGCGTGACGGAAAGGTGGCCGTAAAAGGATGGGTTGAGTCCTCCGACCTCTCGTTTGTCGAGGTGGCCAGGCGGATAGAAGGCTTTGGGCCGCGCACGCTTATTTTTACCGATATATCAAGAGACGGCATGCTGCAGGGCCCCAACGTCGAGCTGCTGAATGAACTCCTTGACGCCGTGGACGTGCCCGTTATCGCCTCCGGCGGCGTCACCACGCTGGATGACGTCAAGTCCCTCGCAGGGGCTACTCGTCGAAGGCGCCATAATAGGCAAGGCCCTTTACTCCGGCGCGATAAAACTTCCAGAGGCCATTGAGGCATCAAGAAGCGGCAGGCGATAACTCCCCGGTCTTCTCTGC
>JAUVQR010000058.1 GCA_030598065.1 Planctomycetota bacterium
ATCTCTATACTGGTGGTGATACTAACCTCATGGCCACCCAGCTCCATTGGTTGTCTTACCGCCACGAGAATCTTGTCTGCAACCCTGGTGGCGCCTTCCGCTTTAAATGTCTATGTGCCGGAGAGCCGGACTTTACGTGGCGCAGGATATTTGTTAAGCAGATTCGCTTACGACACCCGCCACAAAGACGTATACCTCCGTGCCGGGTTCCTTCCAGGCGCCGGGGCCAAGCCCCGCTTTACCGGTGCAACAGTTCGACAGGAACTCCTCCTTCGACCAACCTCTCTCCTCAGCCACCTGGGGCAGGAGACACCCGACGTGTTCGCCTTTTTTTATGTAGATACCATGTCTGCCGAGCTGAAAATCCAAGGGGTTGGATATTCTCTGAAGCGAAGACAATATCGACACCTCGATGTCTATTCCGCTCAGTTCCGACTCTTTGAGGCGTTCATCCTTGAACCTGGCATCTTTCGTGGCCGCGGCCACGGCCATTTCCTTGACGAGCCGGTAGAGCGGGATGTCTGAGACGAACCGGCCTATGCAGCCCCTGAGCTGGCCGTGCCTTCGTATGGTAACAAACACGCCGTGGTGATGAAAAAGCTCTTGCTCGGTGACCTTGAATTCGGGGATGGGCTTGTGTCTTATCGTGGCTGCTACGCATTCCCGGGCTACGGGCAGGAGCTTCTTGTGTACCGCGGACTCGTTCTGAATCTCTACTTCCTCTGAAACTGCGTCACTCATCACTCAAACCGCTTTTCCCGGTAATCGCTAGGCTTTTGTCGCGGCCTTTTCGTGGATTACCCTGACGGTGAACACGTAGAACTCCATGTCCTTGTTCCACCATGCGTTCCATGGCAGACCGGCCTTGGCGCACAGGTTGCCCAACGTCTGGTTCCTGTCCCAACCCTGCTCCGTTGCGACCTGGGGGAGGAAGACGGCCCCGTATCTCCCCAGCCGTATCAAGACCCCTTCTTTTCCCACCTTAAACTCTTCGGGAGCGCTTATCCTCCTGAGCGGGCTTAGCACGGATATCTCTATATCTATGTCTTTGAGTTCCTCTTCCTTTACCGGAGTAAAGCGGTGGTCACTGAAGGCGGAACTGATTGTATTCTCCATAACCGCATGCCACAGGGCCGTTCTTGGTTGTATGTGGCCGATGCAGCCCCTCAGTTCGCCGTTCTTCTTGAGGGTGACAAATACGCCGCTCTTTTCCTTGAGTCTTGGCGACAGGTGGTACGACGTTACGTCGGGGCGCTTTTTCTTGTGTGAGTACGTCTGCAGGGTGTCGCGGGCAAGCGCCAGAAGTACTTCGCACTCTTCATCCGTTATAACGTCCGGTCTCTGCGTGTGGTCTGCCGCTAGAAGTACGTTGCCCCCGGATATCCGTCCGCCCCTCTCCCCAGAATCGAACGCGGGTAGACGATACCGGTCCGGCGGTGGAGCCTCCGGCGCCTTGCCTGTCTTTTCCCCTGTCGGGACTGTAAATATTATAGAGACGTAACTGACGGAATGCGAGAAATCGTCTTGCATCCTGCCTGAGGTGTCGTATCTCAGCAACGTCCCCTGGGCATCATCGGGCAGTAGCTTCAACAGCAGCGCTATAGGCACGAACCCGCAGACGGTTATGCCCGTCCTCTCATGGTAGTTCATGAACCCCTTGAAATCCTTGTCAAGTATCTCTTCTATGGCGCCGTTGTCGAGGGCCTTGATATTTTTTTCCTTGTCCCGGTAAAACGGTTCGTAGTCAAACCTGCGCCCGTAGTGAGTAAAATCGGAACTCGCAACGACCAGGGTGCTATCGTCTATGTACGGCTTCAAGGCATCGGCGACCTTGTCGTAATCATCAGCTATCATTATTCCCACCACCAGCGGCACCAGTTTAAACTCCCCAAGGACCGTTTGCAGAAACGGCAGTTGCGTCTCCATGGAATGTTCGTTCTTGTATGCGCCTTCATAATAACCGAACAGCGGGTTTGAGCCGAAACGCGGAGAGTTCTTTACCAGTTCTTCGCATATCGTTTTGTCTATCTCTATCTCTCCTAGCGGCGTACTGTAACGGGCGGCCTTTAGTACGGCGACGCCCCTGAACCTCTTTCCGTAATGGCTAGGCGCGAGGACGATTACCCTCTTATAGTCCCTTCCCTTCAACGCGCTGAAACCGTAAGCGGCCACCCCTCCTGAGTAGTCATATCCGGCATGGGGGGATATGAGCGCAACGGGCCTGCCGGGTATCTCTTGAGTTGTCACCTTTTCAAACTGAATGGCTATCAATTTTTGCAGCTTGTCAACGGTCTTTGGGTAGAAGAAGCCCGCAACCCTCGGCCCGTAGGTCTCGGTTTCCGGTTCGGTGGACTGGGCAAAGAGGGGGAGAGAGAGTGCCAGTATGAGTGTTACGCAGATTACGGCTGATCTGTGCATCATAATCTATTTATCCGACAGTACCTTCAAAAGTACGTATCCGAGTACAAGAAGGACCAAAAAGACTACCGACAGTATACCGAAGTATTTTTCTATAAAAACCTTCACCCTGTCGCCAAAGAAATATATCAAGGCGGCTTCCGCCATAAACCTTGTGGTCCGGCTCAAAACCGACGCCAATGCAAACGTGGCGAAGTCGATTTTACAAACTCCCGCCGCAATAGTAAAGAGTTTATAGGGTACGGGCGTGAAACCGGCGACGGCTATGGCGGCGAAGGCGTTTTCATGGAAGCGAGTGCTCACGTAGTTAAACTCGTCCCATAAACCATAGAAACCTATGATGGGTTTGCCGGCGTGTTCGAACAGTTCGTAACCGATGAGGTATCCGAAGCAGCCCCCAAGCACGGACCCGACGCTGCAGATAGCCGCGTATCGAAAGGCCCTTGCCGGCACAGACAGCGCCATGACCAGAAGCAGCACGTCCGGGGGGATGGGGAAGAAAGACGCCTCGGCAAAGGCTACCGCAAACAGGGAGGGTGTGGCATAAGGTGTGTCTATCCATTTCAGCGTCCAATCCTGAAGCCTCTTAAACAGTGGTGGTTCTCCCTTCTGTGAATGATTTGAGACGGTCGGGCGGGGGTCAGATGGCCGTAATCCTTACCCCGTTCTGCGAAAGCAGCGCGGCGCAGACCCCGTCACCCCTGACCTGGCAGCCTTCTCTGACGATTGTGCCGAGACCACAGGAGGGGCTCCCGTCCTTGAGATACGCCCTGGTCACGCCGAAAAACCTTACAAGCTTCATTGACTCCATTGCCCCATGGATAAAGGGCTTAGTCACGTCTGTCCCGCATTGGCTGACTACCCTGGCGCTGTGGGCCAGGACGTTGTGCCCGTCACCGCCTACTATTTCCGCCCTTGGTCTCGGTGTGGGGAGCCCACCCATCTGTTCGGGACAGAAGGGCAGGATGTCGGAGCCCTTCAATGAAGCGAGCAGCCCGTCGTTTTTCTTGGCACTGCCGTCGTACCTGCATTCCAGGCCGATGAGACAGCCACTTACAAGGATCATCGGAAACCACCATCAATAAGGCCCCCTGTTGCCTTGACGGGTCAACGGCATGTGTGGTGAATTAATCACAAGATGTTATTAAAAGGTAAGTTAAACAACTTTTCCAGAGAAAGTCAAGGGGTTTTCGGCCTGTGGAATTTGCTTGACTTGTCAGATAAGCTGTGATAGCATTTTGCGTTTGAAGAGTGCAGGTAAAGCATTTTAATCTGTTGTTATCTTTATACTTACACACTTCGACTTTGAGCTGTTAAGCTAAAGGAACCTCTTGCGCAGCGACGTTATAAAGACAGGACTTGAGCGCGCGCCTGCCAGATCCCTCCTCTTTGCTACAGGCCTTGACAGGGATGACCTGAAGAAGCCATTTATAGGCGTGGCCAGTAGCTTTACAGAGCTTATCCCCGGGCATGTTCACATGAGACGCCTGGAGACGGACATAGAGAAGGGCGTGCATGCGGGTGGCGGCGTGAGCTTTATATTCGGCATCCCCGGGGTCTGCGACGGTATCGCAATGGGCCATCCCGGTATGCGCTACTCCCTGGCCATAAGGGAGGTGATAGCGGATGCCATTGAGTGCGTGGCGAGCGCCCACTGCCTGGACGGCCTTGTCTTGCTGACCAATTGTGATAAGATTACGCCAGGTATGTTGATGGCCGTGGGCAGGTTGGACATACCGAGTATAGTAGTAACGGCTGGGCCTATGATGTGTGGGGAGGTCGGGGGGAAGAAACTATCCCTGGTGAGTGATACGTTTGAGGCGGTAGGAAAGAGGCGCAAGGGGGAGATCTCCCAGGAGGAGATGGACAGGCTGGAGATGGAGGCCTGCCCCGGCGCGGGTTCGTGCCAGGGTCTTTACACGGCCAACACCATGGCCTGCTTGACAGAGACCATGGGCATGTCGCTGCCCGGGTGTGCCGCCGCTATGGCCGTTTCCGCCGAAAAGGACAGGATTGCCTACAAGAGCGGTCAGGTGGCCGTCAGGCTGGCCAAGGAAAACATCACCCCGCGTACCATAATGACGCCAGAAGCCTTTGAGAACGCATTGGTTATGGACATGGCACTGGGAGGTTCTACCAATACGTGTCTTCACCTCCCCGCGATAGGGAGAGAGGTCGGTGTGGAGATTACGCTTGAACAGTTCAACGAGACAAGCAAGCGAATACCTCACCTGGTTGACCTGGCGCCCGGCGGAAGGTATTTCCTGGAGGACCTGTTCTATGCGGGAGGCATCCCGGCCGTATTGAAGAGAATGAAGGACGAGCTAAACGACTGTATGACGGTTAGCGGCAAGGGTATCCACCAGATTGCGGACGAGGCGGAGTCTACTGACGCGAAGGTCATAATGAGCGACAAAGATGTTTCCGGCACCGAAGGGGGTATAGCCGCCCTTTTTGGCAACCTTGCCCCGGAGGGTTCCGTTGTGAAGCAGAGCGCTGTGGTTGCGGAGGCCAGGCGTTTTAAGGGCAATGCCAGGGTTTTTGACAGGGAAGAGAACGCCATGAAGGCTATAATGGACGGCAATATTCACCCTGGCAGCGTGGTGGTAATCAGGTACGAGGGGCCGCAGGGCGGTCCCGGCATGAGGGAGATGCTCTCTCCCACTGCCGCGCTGGTGGGAATGGGTCTGGAGAGCTCGGTGGCCCTTATCACCGACGGCCGTTTCTCGGGCGGCACGCGTGGGCCGTGCGTCGGGCACGTTTGCCCGGAGGCCATGGTTGGAGGTCCTATCGCCCTGGTGGAAGAGGGCGACGAAATCTCTATAGACATCCCTAACCGCAGGTTAGAGTTGAATGTATCGGAAGAGGTTCTGGCGGAGCGCAGGAAGAAGTGGAAACCGGTCCCACCCCAGGCAAGCGGCTATCTTGCCAGGTACGCCAGGCTGGTCAGCTCTGCCAGTAAGGGGGCTGTACTCGAGGCCTAACGATACCCGGTAGTGTAATGGTAGCACTAGAGATTTTGGATCTCTCAGTGGAGGTTCGAATCCTCCCCGGGTAGCTTAAGAATTTTTGGGAGATATGAACTTAGATAGTGAAGTGGCCGTTATCCTGGCCGCCGGGAAGGGCACAAGGATGAGGTCCCCGCTCCCTAAGGTGCTTGCCGGGTTGTGCGGCGTACCGATGGTGGAGTGGGTGGTGAACGCTGTGAGAAAGGCGGGCATTCACAGGGTGGTGGTGGTGGTCGGTCATAAGAAAGACGAGGTGGTTGGGGTACTGGAAGGGTTGGGAGTAGATTGGGTGGAACAATCTCAACAGTTGGGCACCGGAAATGCGTTGAAGGTCGCGTGTGCATCCTTGGAAGGCCATTCTGAGTCGGGGGGCATCCCTGAAGACGTGATGGTGCTTCCCGGAGACAGCCCGCTCATAAGGCCGGAGACGCTCAACGCCCTGAGGGAGAGCCACCGCAGGACAGGTTCTGACGCCACGCTTGTAACTGCATGTCTGGACGACCCGAAGGGTTACGGTCATATAGTTAGAGACGAGCGGGGAGGTGTTGTGGGGATTGTGGAAGAACTGGACGCCACCGAAGAAGAGCGGAAGATAAAGGAGATTAACTCGGGTATCTATTGTTTCAGGTCATCCCCGCTGCGGGAGGCCCTTGAGAGACTCACACCCGACAATAAAAAAGGAGAGTATTACCTGACCCAGGTGGTGGCGATTCTCAGCGGCCAGGGCAAGCGGGTCAGCGCCTTTGCTGTTTCAGACCCCGATGAGGTACTGGGGGTGAATTCTCAGGAGGACCTGGAGAAGGTATCAAAGATAGCCGCGGAGGGTGGTGCGTAGGGTGTAAATGCGTTCGTACCGGTGTTTCAACATAATGACATGGGTTTTCGATGGCAATGACGGTTTTACCAAAAAAATGAGGTAAACATTCAGAATGGACCAAAAGACACGAATTGAAGGTCTGAGCAAACTTAAGGTCTTTACCGGCAATTCTAATCCGGACGTGGCCCATAAGATATGTGAGTATCTGAAAATCTCTTTAGGTGACGCGTATGTAGGGCGTTTTCCTGACGGCGAGATAGACCTGAAGATCAATGAGGACATAAGGGGTTCCGACATCTTCGTGGTGCAGTCTATATGCCCTCCGGTCAACGATAACCTGGTAGAGTTGTTGATGTTTATTGATTGTATTAAGAGGGCCTCGGCCGCCCGGATTACGGCGGTGATACCCTACTACGGCTATGCGAGGAAGGACAGAAAGGACGAGGGCCGGGTGCCGATAACGGCCAAGCTGGTGGCGAACCTCATCTGTGAGGCCGGGGTGGACAGGGTGGTGGCCATGGACCTACATGCGGCTCAGATACAGGGTTTTTTCGACATTCCTGTGGACCATATCTTTGCGTTCCCGGTGCTGTGCGAGCACTATAAGTCGCTGAACCTGTCCGATGCAATAGTAGTCTCACCCGACGTGGGCGGCATAAAGATTGCCAGGGCATACTCAAGTAAACTCAACATAAAGATGGCCGTGGTAGACAAACGAAGGGTGGGTCCCGAGGAGACCGAGGTGGGCTTTGTTATAGGCGAAGTGAAGGATAAGAACGTCATTATGATTGATGACATAATAGCGACCGGTGGTTCTATAGCGCAGGCCGCAAGGGTGCTTAAGGAGAAAGGCGCCAAAGACATATACGTAGGTACGACCCACGCAATACTCTGCGGCAAAGCGGCCGAGAAGCTCGCCAGTGCGCCTATCAAGGAGGTGGCTGTTACAGACACCATTCCACTTGACGGAAGGGAGAAGCCGTTAGGTGAAAAAATCAGCGTCCTTACGATTTCTGAACTTTTGGGCGAGGCGATAAGGAGAATACATACGAATGAGTCTGTTAGCGCAATGTTTGTCTAGTTTTTTGAAAGTGGAAGGAGAAGTAAATGTCTAATACTGTTCTGCAGGCAGAGAAGAGGTCTCGCCTGGGAACCCGCGCGGCTCGCAGGTTGAGAAGGGACGGCAAGTTGCCGGCCGTTATCTACGGGCATAAAGAAGAAGCGATGGCCGTTTCCATTCCGGAGGAGGACTTCACGGAGGCCTTTTTCGCAGGCGCGAAGATGTTCAGCATCAAGTGCGACAACGACGAGCAGACCGCTCTCTTAAAGGATGCGCAGTACGACGTCTTTGGCGACAACATACTTCATGCCGATTTCATCTGGGTGGCCATGGATGAGGAAGTTACATTGAAAATCGCCCTGGAACTGCGCGGCACTCCGGTTGGAACGACCAAGGGCGGCATGTTCGAACAACTGGTGAGGCACGTGGAGGTCACGTGCTTGCCTGCC
>JAUVQR010000128.1 GCA_030598065.1 Planctomycetota bacterium
AATTGCCTGTATGAGATCCCGGACAAATACATGGGCAAGGTGATGAACATCCACCCGGCCCTGATACCGTCATTCTGCGGACGGGACTATTGGGGCGAGAAGGTGCATCAGGCGGCGCTTGATTACGGCGTCAAGGTCTCGGGCTGTACCGTGCACTTTGCAGACAATGATTACGATAACGGGCCCATAATCCTGCAGCGGACCGTGCCTATCGTAGAAGGCGATACGCCAAAATCCCTGGCGGAGAGAGTGTTTGAGGAAGAGTGCCGGGCTTACCCGGATGCGATACGTCTGTTCCAGCAAGGCAGGCTGAAAATAGAAGGCAGAAAGGTCACCATCCTTTAAGAGATGTATACCTACGAGAAAGAGGTCTTAGAGAACGGGCTCCGGATAGTCTCCGTACACATGCCGCACATACACTCGGTCGTCGCAGCGGCATACATAGGCATCGGTTCGCGTTACGAGAAGGAAGAGAAGCTCGGCCTGTCTCATGTGCTGGAGCACATGCTCTTCAGGGGGCCCAGGGGTTTTAAGAACTCGCTCGCTTTACTGCAGGCGGTGGACGATATAGGCGGCGAGATAGACGCGTATACCTCTCCCGAGCATTCCGTCATATTGATACAGGTCCACAAGACGCACGGCAAGAGGGCGCTTGATATACTCGGAGCCATAATCCTGGGCGGAAACTTCGGTGAAGAAGACCTGGTTACCGAAAAACATATCATCCAGGAAGAGACGGACCAGTTTATGGACAATAAGGGAGACTACGTCTGTCTTGACGACATATCTTATAACCTTATGTGGAAGACAGCCTCTTCCCTGAACTCCGTCTCGTACGGCAGCAGTAAGACGGTCGCCGGCATAACGAAGGAGGACCTGGAGGAGCATTATGACGCCTTCTTCGTGCCGGAGAACATCGTACTGTGTCTGAGCGGTAATTTTGAGAAGGAAGACGCGCGAAGGTGGGCAATGGACACGTTTGGCGGATTCCGCGGCAAGCTCACCGCAAGTAAACCGCCGCTTACCGTGGAACAAGACGCCCCAAGGTGCATATTCAAAAAGAGCCACTCACAAACGACCTACTTCAAGCTCTGCCACAAGGCGTACCCGTACAAACACCCGAACGTCCTTATAACGCTACTGCTGGCTGACATCCTGGGAGGGGGCATAAGCTCCAGACTGTCGTCCCACATAAGGGAACGCCTGGGGCTCGTCTACGACATCACGTCGTACCCCACACTGTTCTCGGACGTGGGTTCCGTTGACATATATACGTCCGCGAAAAAGATAAACTTCGAAAAAACCATAACGGCCGTAATGGCCGAAGTCGACAGACTGGTAGAAAGCGGCGTTACACAGAAGGAGCTGGAACGCACGGAGGAAAGGGTTTTCGGCCAGATGCAGTTCACCATGGACAGCCCGCTGGCTATGGCAAACTGGTTTGGTACGGAAGAGCTGTTGATACAGCCCGCGGACCCGGACAGACCGGAGGTTCAGGCGGAAAAGGTGCACAACATCGCTACGGAGCAGGTCTCGGCGGTAATCAAGGACATCTTCGTGCCGTCGAAGCGGAATCTGGTGGTGGTAGGTCGCACAGGCTTCACGGAAAGAAAAAGGGTCAAGAAACTACTGGCGAAATAATTTTTTCAAGAATGCACCCGGCGCCGGCCCGCAAGGCTGACCGAGATTTCTTTTATCAGCGCGCCAAGAAAATCTGACACCTGTGCCCTCGTCCTCAGTTTACAATCCTCCCACAACACGGTAAACTCCCTGTTGAACGCCCTTACCAACCCCGGGTCCTTTGAGACAAAGTAGCTGGTCTCTCCGTTAAATATGAGTTTTTTCCCATACACGACAAACGATATCTTGGCGGGCCTCTCCAGGACCCGTATCTCAAGGTTGTCCCTGTATTTGTTTATCCTGCCGATTATCAGTTCCAGCTGGCTTATTCTCTCCTCAAGTGGTATTTCCGTAGATATCCCTTTTCCATAACCAAAATCAATTATGTCGGGCATGTAGCATATCTCTTTACTTACGTACCCCCACGACTCAAAAAGTTCCACCCTCTTTCGCCAATCGCTTACGTACTCACCTACCTTTGGGTTCCCCCTCTGGTCCTCCAGGACCACATTGGTCAGCTCGGTCCGGTGTATACGGCTGAAGAACGGAAGCACCACCTTTCGTAACCCAACCACGCCGGACATGCTTTCCCTAATCTCCTGCTCCCAGTCATACACGCCGCCCATTATCTCCTCTTTATTGGAAACGACCTGAACGTAGTTTTCCGTATCAAACATACTGTCTATGCTGATGCCAAATACCGTCGCCATATTATAAAGGACGTTTATCTTTGGGCTTCTCAGCCCTTTCTCGTATTCGTACAGGCTCTGGATCCTGGTTATTCCCACCTTGCCGCTAAACTCCTGGGCGCTGAGGCCTGTCTTCTCACGCAGTTGCTTGATGTTCCTGCCGATGTTCCTCATCAATTGACCGTCACGACGTGCATCGTTGGACAACGTTACGTACCTCCTGGAATGTAACCGGTGCGACAAAAAGAAAGGGACAGCATACAGAGGAAAAACCTTCCATATGCTGCCCCATTCAAACCAACATTGAATCACCGTGCGGAACAGACCTCCCGCAGACGGAGATTCTACAGTGCCTTCATGAACTCAACCAGGTCCTGCAGCTCCGCCCCGCTAAGCTGCGAGGTGATTCCGTGCTTGTCATTATCCGTAATCGTGTTGTCTATTGTGCTCATCAGGTCCGTCGCACTGCCGTCATGGAAGTACGGCGCTGAGGCGTAGATGTCACGCAACGTCGGCGTGTCAAACTCCTTGACAAGGTCAAGACCGATTATCGGCACATCATAGTCCTCGCCGTAAGGGTCCACTCCGGCGTCCAGCGCCTTCTGGTTATACACGGCGCCCGGCGTCGACCTGAAACCATACTTACCTATACGGCCCGTCCCCACGTCATGGGTCTGGCCGTCTCCAAACATCCCTCTCTTGTCCATCGGGTCACCGGGATGACAGTTCGCGCAACCTACCTTCGGGTCATAGAACGTCTTCATGCCCCTCTTCTGCGCGTCCGTCAGCGTGCCGTCAAGATTCCTGAAAGGACTTCCAGTGTACTCAAGGCTCCTTATATACGCTATAAGCGCCTCAAGCCTCTCCGCTGACCAGTTCTCGCTCCTGAACACAAAACCAGGGTCACGACCACACACCCTGTCAATGGAGCTGGCTGCGCCAACTATCTCGTCAGGATGTCCGGTAAAACCCTCGTGCCTGAACGGCGGCAGATAACGGCCTCCTCGAATGTACTTCACGTTCTTCCAGGAGCCCCATCCCTCGTCTCCAAGGTCCCAGACAAGTCCCGTAGACTGGCCACGCTCGTAATGGCACGCAGCGCACGAGTACTCGCCCTGAAGACCCCAGCTGGAATCGTTAAACAGAAACTGACCGGCTCGGACCAGCTCGCTCCTGTACGGAGAGTGCTTAACCCTGTAATGTACCTCAGGGATGGTCAGCGGCTCACCACGCTCAAGTGGCGTCCACTCCGGTCCCGTCTGGATGGTCGCTACCACTGAGGCCTCACCCGCCGTTACTTCACTAACGGCTGTGAAACCAACTACAGACACAAAGGCAGTCGCAACCAATAAAACAAGCAGTTTCTTCATTTCCCAATCACCTCCTTACTCACAAAAAACCTAAACCTTCACAACTCAGCCCTGCCCAACATATAACCCTGCATAGCTTAAACCTACATGGCATAATAGTGGATCCACCACTTATCTGCGGCCCAAACCAGGCCACACACAAGATCAATATCTCATTTTCCGCATCCCGCTCCGATGCTTAATGCTTCATAAAAAGTCTACCACATAAGCCCGGTCACGCAACAATTATTTGTGGATAATTTTAGAATAATAACAGGTACTGAGTATAATACCATATTCTGTTGGTGTCCTTTGTGCTACTTAAGCACTTGACATTTTTGGTCTTGCGCATATAATTCCCGTGTATTATTTGCAGCGTGGCGGCTTAGCCAAGTGGTAAGGCAGCGGTCTGCAAAACCGCAATTCCCGGGTTCGAATCCCGGAGCCGCCTCCACATATTCAGTGGGGCGAGTGGTGGAATGGCAGACACGAGGGACTTAAAATCCCTTGGGCGACGAGCCCGTGTGAGTTCGACTCTCACCTCGCCCATTGCTATCAAAGGATTTACAGCCCTTCGTTTCCGTCCTTGTCTTAATCATTCCCTTAAAGGGAAGGTGGGCAACGAGATTTGAGTTAAGCAGAATGACATATTGACCTGTTCTCTCTCTAAACCGTTCCAGTTGCGTCTTCCGTGTTGCTTTGTGGGAGTGTCTGTGTTTCAACAGTAGTCTTTCTCGGTCTGATAGTGCGCCGCTTTCTCTTGATTTTAACATCCCCGATTTCTTCCCAAGCCTCTTTAGATAGCATCTTCTTAATGTTATCCGCTAAGTCCTGTTCGTCTACTCGCACACCCGACACTTGCCTGAGGTGTTTCGCAATCAATTTCAATGTGTCCTCTTGGAAGATGCCCTCAATGATACTTTTGGGTGAGAGGGTTTCTAGCTTAACAAGATAGTCGTCAAGCTCCCCTTTTGACACGCTCTTTTTATGCAGGAGGGCTATCTTGGGAGCGGAAACTTTGGGGTTATCTTCTAAGACATCTACAGACCAAACAAGGTCGCTCTGGATTCCTTCGTCAAATGTAAGATGGTAGAGCAACCAGAACCTCCCGTTAGTGAGTACGACCCATTCCACCCCCGAATTTGCGGCATAATTACTTGCTTGCTCAATGTGTTTTTCCCTCAGTTTGATGCCGCCCTGTTTAACCTCGACTAGATATTCTATTCGCCCGTCTAACTTAATAGCATAGTCAACGTAGCGGTCTTTTATCATGTGTTCCTTTGAGATTTCCTCGAATATGTCGTAGCCCAATACATCCTCAAAAAACTTACTTATCCTTAACGAAGTCTCCGCCTCATTGATGTTCTGCTCGAAAGTTTTACGAAAGATAGGAATGAATTTCCTAAAATCCTTGGTAATGTCGACTGGCATACCACCCCCCTTTTTTTTCTTCCCTAGTGGCTAGGCTTTTGAACTAGACGTGGATATTCGAATATCTGTTTCTTTGGCAG
>JAUVQR010000191.1 GCA_030598065.1 Planctomycetota bacterium
ATAAAGAGGCTTTTTGGTCTCCGTCGCGCATCCGTAGACGACGCTCACTCCTCTTTAGGTGACCGGAGCGGCTTCCCCAAGGGAGAGGACCTGGCGTAAGCCCCCCTCCCGTCGGTCAGAACGAGCCTAGATAAGATTACGTACATCCTGCGCGTTTTTCACCGCCCAACCATGCGCGTCGTTATTGAAGTATAGATATACGTCTTTGCCCGCCGAAAGCCATTTCTTTATCCTTCGTGCGTCTCTCCGCAAGGCCTCGCCTGAGTAGCATCCCGTGTAAAGTCTTCCGCTCTCGGGACCGTGTCTGCGGAGGTATACGAACCCGGCCGTCTCGGGTATTCCAGCTCCACCGCCGAACCTGTCGGCCATGCAAATGGCCGTTTCTGTTGATGTGTTCATTTCATTTAATAACTCATAGACTTCTTGGTGAAACCAGGTCGTATCCCTGAACTCAAAGACGTGTCGCACGGACCTGTAGTGTCTAAGCGTTTTCAGAAAGTCCTTCAGCCTGGGTGCATCTTTTTGAAACTGCGGGGGCAGCTGCCAGAGGACGACAGAGAGCTTCTCTTTTAGCAGGCGCGCCCTTTTGAAGTAGAGCTTGAGCGGTTCACGGCAGTCTTTCAACCGCTTGACGTGTGTTATGAACCTGCTGCCCTTAAGCGCAAACCTGAAGGCCTCCGGGGTGCGCTTATGCCATGACCTGAAGGTGTCTTCTGTGGGAAGTCTGTAGAACGTAACGTTTAGTTCAACCGTATTAAAGTGCTCCGCATAAAACTCCAACCACTTCCTCTGGGGTGTTTCTTTGGGATAAAAGACGCCGTTACCCCAGTGTTTGTACGTAAAGCCGCTTGTTCCTACAAAAACCTTGGCCTTATTTTGTGTAGGCGTTGATCTCTTCATGCGTGTACTCGGACAAAGCTCCGGCTCGATTTCGCTTTGACGCTGACGGCCCTGCTTTACATGTCAGTCGGTCAGTCGGTTCTTCCCACGGTCCTTTTTCAAGGCTGAGGTAGAACCGGCCTAATATTGGCCTGACCTGATAATATCATGGATTAGGCCCGGCATCCACTATCCACAAACCGGCAGATTGACCCGTAGAGGCCGTTATCCTACGTAGATGCCTGCAGGCGAAGGCCGGGCCGCAAGTGTTAAAAGGTTTGACACAAACACAAGGGCTGTGTTAGTATTTTTGTATGACGTAAAAGGTTTCTTTATTGCGTATTATGAAGTATTGTGCCTTTTTCTAATACCAGAAATACCTATTAAATGAAGAGCGCACTTCTGGCCGTATGCGTAGTACTCGCCACTGCTTCCTCAGGCTGTCTTTCCGCGCAGAATAGTACGGGGGTGGGCGCTCTTGGAGGCGCAGGTGTCGGTGCCGGTATTGGAGCCATATTTGGAAACCCCGCGCTTGGCGCTCTAATCGGTGTGGGCATCGGTACCATAGGTGGCGCGCTGGCACAAAGCCACATCGAGAAGAAGAAGAAACGGGAGGAGGCAAAGGAACTTGAAGAGCAGCTGATGGAGGGCCAGGAAAAGAAAGTAACGTCAAAAGACGGTTCGGGGTTGAAGGTTACGGACAAGGATAAGACGTTCGTGGAAGGGCATAACGAATACGTGTTGAAAAAAGAGTGGATTGATACATCCAAGAAGGAACGCGTTTGGATTGAAGAAAAAACGGAGGGGGACCGCAGGATCGACGGGCATTATGAGGATAGACTCATACCGTCCGGATACTGGGATGTGCAAGAAGAAAAGGTGTGGATTCCTGACCATTATGAGTAATCGGACTTGGGGGGGTATAAGATGCCGGGTGTTGACAGACTAAGGCTCTATTTACAGCTTGATAAGGCCAAGCGGAGGCAGAACCTCTTCAGTATCGAGAGGGCTGTTATCAACATCCTGGTGGTTGCTTTGTCTTTGGGCCTGACGGCGGTTATCATCGGTAAGATGCTCGGCGGGTCGTTCGATTTCTTTTTGCTCTTCCTGATGCCCTTTTTCGTCTATGTAGGAATAGCGCTAACGGCACTGCATTCGAGTTGGATTAACATAGACCGCGCGGCCTACTTCATCGACAACCGGCTAAACCTTAAGGCCCGCCTGATTACGGCGCTGGATTGCGCGAAGAATCCAAATCCGCCGAAGTTCTCCGACGTACTTGTAGCTGATGTCGTGAGGCAGCTGGATGATAGACGCATTAAGAAAGTAATGCCTCACAGGCCTCCCAAGACGCTTTGGATACTGATACCGCTCATTATAGCCCTGCCCCTGGTGCTCTTCCTGATGCCCAACCTTGATAGAGAGAGGCAACTCACGGCCTTTAAGGAGTCCGGGGCCCATCGTCTGCTAAGCATACCCGGGTACGAAGTGATGGAGACGCTGGTGGTGGAACAACCGGTGGGTGGCAAGCCGGTCTTGGAGGAGGAGGAGGAAAAGAGGGAGAAAAAAGAAGAGGGCAAGAAAGGGCCGCAGTCTGACAAGCAACTTGCCGGGGGGTCTTCTCCGGATGTAGCTCGAGGGGCGGACAACAAGTCCGCTGGCGCCACCCCAAAGAAAAAGCCCGCGTCCTCAAGCCCTCAGACACAGCAGGCGAGAAAAGAGATAAAGAAGGAGATGAGTTCCATAGCGTCGTTGCTGGCCAAATTGATGTCACCACCTCAGTCTAATAAGACATCTCCTCCCCTGCCTCTGCCCGGTATGCCACAATCGGGAGGTGGAAGCGGGGGCGGCGGCAGTGGCGAAAGCACTGAGGGCGGCCAGGGTTCTTCCTCCAGCGAGCAACAGGAGAAGGGAGGAGAGTCACCCGAGAGTTCAGAGACGAGCGGAGACGCGCAGCAGAAGCAAGAGGCTGGTTCAGGCGGTGCGGAGTCGGGCCTTGCCTCTGCGGACGCCACGCCTTCGGGTCAGGGAGGAGGGTCCCCTAGTGACTCCTCAGACGGTGAGTCCGGAGGAGACGGCAACAAACAGCAGGGACAGCAAGGCCAACAGGGACAGCAAGGCCAACAGGAACAACAGGAACAACAGGGCCAACAGACGGCAGGCACCGGCTCGTCTGGTTCCGGTTCAGCCGGCACGCAAAGCGGTCAGAGCGGCCAAAGTGAAAGAGATGAAGAACAGCGGCAGGGCGCCAATCAGGTAGCCAAGTCCGGCGGCTCTTCACAGGGACAACAAACGGGTCGTGACAGGGAATTGGCCGGCGGGGAGGGTCCCTCCCAACAGGATGCCTCAAAACAGGGAGCTTCCGGTGGCCAGGGCTCGAAAAGCCAGGGCTCAGAGGGTAGCGATTCCGGAGAGAAAGACTCTAAACCTGACACCAAATCCGCCCTTGCAAAGATCAGGGAAATGCTCAATATGCCGACCCCATCGGTGGACCTACCACAGCAGGAGCAGCAGGGCAGTGAGGGTAGCGGCAAGGGTAAGGAAGGCGCTAGCGGTGACTCTTCCGGTGGAGAGCAGGAAGGCTCTACCGGGGGTGCAGAGGATAAGCTGGCGGCCAAGGCCGACCAGGGGCAGGATGGCGATGATGGACAGCAAAGACAGCAAAAATCCTCCCAGACAGGCTCTGGCACGGGTGCTCAGGGCGAGGGCTCTGCGCAACAGGAGAAAGGCCCCGGTGAGTCCGGGGGCGAGTCCGTGGCTGATGCCTCCGGAGCCGTAGGCCAACAGGAGGGTCAGCAAGGTCAAGGTGGTCAGGGCTCCAGCCAGAGTGCCGGCGGGTCCCAGGGGGGAGATGACGGCAAAGGTGGCGGAGGCGGTAAGAGTGGC
>JAUVQR010000361.1 GCA_030598065.1 Planctomycetota bacterium
GCTCAAGGACCTAAACGCTGTGGTAAACAAAGAGGCCACGCAGGAGGCGCAAGACACATAATTGATAGGCCTGAACACCGCCCTCTTCCCGCGACACCAACATTTCGCCATAGACCCCGCCCGGCTAGCGTGGGTAGACACATAAAAGCTTATGAGTCTCAATCTCAATTAGTATATCTTTAATCCACACACCATTCCGTCAATCAGGCTACGCCATCAGCTTATTTTGTACCGCGACCGGCCATCACTTGTTGAAAAAAAACGCGGCCCATTGACGGTGACGCATGGCGTACGGAACAATCTGCAGCTTGACACTGTTTATATAGCGTCTATACTATTTTCATAGAGGGCATATGTCAGGGGGCAGCCCTGCACCTTTTTGTCAAACCTGGAAACACCTGTCCTTATGGCTGATATCTCAAAAAGGATAGCAGAAGTCATCCAGGAAAAATCCTTGTCTCAGAAGGATTTTGCGGCTTCGCTTCATTTTACACCCGGCTACATAAACGACATCCTTCGAGGCAGAACTACCCCTTCAATCAGGGTGGTTGAACGGATGACCCGGGTATTCAACGTCTCGGCCGATTGGCTCTTGGCGGGAAAGGGGCCCAAGTACGGTGAGAGGCGGGTGCGGTATCAACTTGAAAAGATAGAAGTCGTGACCCTTAAAGAACTCCTTGAAAGGGAGGGTAAATTCGGCAGGAGGAAACACGACTTCGTTGCGGTACCCATATTCAGCCTGCCGATGCTTCCCGGTAGACAGACAGACATAACCTCGTTATTCGCTGAGGAATACTGTGTGGTGCCCCATGGATTGGTCAAGAGGCCGGACAGCACCTTCTGCTGCAAGGTCAACGACGTACGTATGGAACCAACCATTCCAATCGGCAGTATAGCGGCCGTGGACACCTCTGTTAAGACGCCTTCCCGTCTAGACGGCAAACTCTGCGCCATCAACGCACAACCAACGCCCGTCATCCGCCGCCTTCACGTGACAAAGGCCTATTT
Organism: Planctomycetota bacterium; assembly: GCA_030598065.1. Lineage (GTDB taxonomy): Bacteria > Planctomycetota > Brocadiia > Brocadiales > Bathyanammoxibiaceae > Bathyanammoxibius. Next base: position 1,009 of record JAUVQR010000361.1, read on the forward strand.
CACATTCAACGTAGACAACAGCCTGGATAAAGACATGCCACTTCGTATAAGAATCGGCGGTGACAACCCGATCATAGGGAAGGTGGAGTGGATTCATCATCTGCGCGAATAGTTGACCGTATTCGGCTGAATCCATCGTGAAAGGCCTGTACCGCGCGCCAACACCACGCTACCTCGCCCGAATGCTTACATAGCCCTCGTGCGCCCCGAAGCCATCTGACCAGGCAAGACCCACGTCCACTATATTGCCGGATTTAACCCTTTCCAGCAGGAC
>JAUVQR010000100.1 GCA_030598065.1 Planctomycetota bacterium
ATTGCAGGGGGCGACGAGACGGTTCTGCTGGCTGACGGCAGCGGCGACTCGCCTCAGTTGGTAGAGGACAATATCGACGCGGTCGCCGCTTTTATTAAATCGAGAGAAGTCGAGAAGGCCGTAGAGGACGTGGCCAAGAGTGTGCAGTTCGCTCACGCCGGAGGCGGCACGGTGAGGGCTACCGAGAACGTACTGGGGCTGAACCAACTTCTTGGCGAGTCAAACGACTCTGAAACTACCGCCGTTAACGCCGGTAATAACGAAGGTTTCGCTTATGTAGCCTCGGCCTCCGAGCCTGTTATGGACGAAGTCCTTCACTTCAATGGGGATGACAGCGTAGAGGTCGCCCGGGCAGACGTCTTGTACAGCAGCAGCGATAGAGATGAGACGATTGAGATTGATGCATCTGAGATTATATACAGCAACACGGGCGTAATGGCGGAAAGCCCCGTGGACGGTGCCGACACCCAGGACGAGAGTGAGTTCTTTGGGTCGGAAGACATCTTGCAGGATATAATTGACATCAGCGTCTCTGACATCATCTACAGCGACAATAAATCGTTCCCCAACGACCCTGCTTCCTAAGTAGCCATCGGCTAACTCCGGTTGCGAGTTCGTTATTTGATTCGGTTCACCCATCTTCCCGTCGGACGTTGGTGTAATGAGTCTGACGGCTTAGCTCCATATAAGCGTACCCTCTCTTTCCTTATTTCCCTTTAAATCCAGAAGTTTTTCTGTTAGCATGTGAGTTGTTTAATCAAGGGTATAGTCTTTGTACATAGGGATTTGAATTGGTACTTGTAATAGATAATTACGACTCCTTTACGTATAATTTGGTTCAGTGTGTGGGCGAGCTTGGTAAAGAGGTGGAGGTGTTCAGGAATAATAAGATTACGATAGAGAAGATCGAAAAAAAATCGCCGAAGCACATCATTGTTTCCCCGGGACCGTGCACCCCTACGGAAAGTGGCATCTCCAATGACGTCATAAGACATTTTTCCGGAAAGATTCCTATACTGGGCGTCTGTCTGGGACACCAATGCATCGCCTACTCATTTGGTGGCACCGTGGTAAGAGCCCGGAGACTGATGCACGGAAAGACGTCCATGATACACCACGATGGCGAGCGCGTTTACAAAGGATTGCCCAACCCCTTTGAGGCAACACGCTACCATTCCCTTATAGTGGAGGAGAGCAGCATACCTGATTGTTTCGAGGTGACGGCCAGGGCGGACGAGGACGAGGTTATGGGACTGAGGCACAAGGAGTACGTACTGGAAGGGGTTCAGTTCCATCCGGAATCCTTCCTGACAGAGGTTGGGCCGAACATAATACAGAACTTCTTTGAACTCTGAAACGTGACTTGAAGAGTTTTAGTGACCGTCTGATAGGGGTACTAAAGGAGAAGGGTAGCCCGGCAGTTGTGGGGCTGGACCCTCAGCTAGACCTGCTTCCACCTGAGATAAAGAGGAAGAATTTTAAGCGTTACGGAAGGAACTTCAGGGGGGCCGGACGCGCTGTACTTGAATTCAACCACCGCCTTCTGAATATCATCTCCCCGCATATTGGCGTAGTAAAACTTCAGGTCGCATTCTACGAGGCCCTCGGCCCGCATGGTATTGAAGCCTACCAAAAGACCGTCAACCTTGCCCGTAAAAAGGGCCTTCTCGTTATCGGAGACGTCAAGCGCGGCGACGTCGGACACACAGCCGAGACCTATGCCAGAGCGCATCTGGGTGAGGTGGATATAGACGGGACTCCGGTATCGGGGTACGGCGTCGACGCCGTGACCCTCAATCCATACCTTGGGGGCGATAGTATCATGCCCTTCGTCAAAACGGCGAAGGCGTATGGAAGAGGGCTTTTCGTGGTCGTAAAGAGCACCAATCCGTCCTCCAGGGACTTCCAGAACAAGCGTTGTGGAACGGAGATGTTGTGTGAGACAGTAGCCCGTAAGGTGGATAAATGGGGCAGCGGTGTAATAGGTGAATCGGGGTACAGTGCGGTTGGTGCCGTGGTGGCCGCAGGATCACCGGCCCTGGGCAGACGCCTGAGACGTCTAATGCCCAGGGCCTTTTTTCTCGTACCGGGTTATGGCGCCCAGGGTGCAAAGTTGGAGGACATGAGGCTTTACTTCAATGATGATGGCCGTGGGGCCATCATCAGCGCGTCCCGGTCGATAATCTTTGCGTATGAGAGCCCGGCGTGGAAGAAAAAGTATGGCATGAGGGACTGGGAGAGGGCGGTTGAGGACGCTGTCTTGAGTATGAGGCGTAACATAGCCCGGATGCTTGGCAACGGTCGATAACTGTGGGTTACAGGCGATAGTGGCAGACGAAAATACTTTTAAAGACAAGAAGATAACAGTTATGGGGCTGGGTCTCTTTGGCGGAGGTGCTGGTCTGGCCCGCTACCTGATACGTCAGGGCGCCAGGCTGATTATTACCGACCTCAAGACTGAAGAACAATTGGCGCAACCGCTGTCAACATTGGAGGGGCTGGACGGCCCGTCGGTGGAGCTCCATCTCGGAGGCCACAGGGAGGAGGATTTCCGGGGAGTGGACATGGTGATGGTAAACCCCGCAGTGCCGAGAGGGACAAGGTTTGTGGAGATAGCCAGAGAGAACAGTGTGCCTATCGAGACGGAGATGAACCTGTTCTTCAAGAGTTGCCGTGCACCCATATTAGGTGTAACGGGGACAAAGGGGAAGTCAACGACTACGGCTCTGATTGGAGATATGCTTCGTCATCAGGAACGAAAGGTATGGGTAGGCGGCAACATCGGCCTGGGGTATTCATTGCTGGAAAGGGTTGATGAGATAGGGGAGGACGATATTGTAGTCCTGGAGCTCTCAAGTTTCCAGCTGGAGGACCTTGGGAAACTGAAGATTTCACCTCACGTCAGTGTCGTTACGAATATCGCGCCGAATCATCTTGACCGCCACGGCAGTTATGAAGAATACAAAGAGGCGAAGAAGAACATAATGCGCTTTCAGGGTCCTGGCGATTATTGCATCCTGAATCTTGATGACCGGGAACTAAGGAAATGGCCGGTAGATACGGGTGCCAGGTCGAAGGTCTTATGGTTCAGTACGGGCACTGCCGTAGATTCAGGGGCTTTTTTGGATAACGGCGGCGTCCGTTTGCGCACAGGCGGGAACGGGCAGGGCGAGACGCGTATCTCCGGTCTTTCCGCTACGAAGCTTCCGGGGGCTCACAACGTAACCAATATTGTTACAGCCTCCTGCGCGGCCTTCTTGATGGGCGCCGGCCGAGAGCATATAGAAGAGACAATCAGGGAATTTACGGGTCTGGAGCATCGCCTGGAGTTCGTGTGTGAGACCGGCGGGGTGCGTTATTACAATGACTCAATCGCCACCACCTCGGAGTCGGCCATAGCCGGTATAAGGGCCTTTGAGGGGCCGTTGGCGCTTATTGCCGGTGGGTACGACAAAGGGTCCCCGTTTGATGCCTTCGCCGAGGAGTGTGCCAAAAATACGAAATGTGTTATACTTATTGGCAAGACCGCACGTGGGATTGGCAGCTTGATTTCCAGTGCAAAGGGGGGTAGAGACATCCCGGCAATCCTCTATGCCTCGTCTCTGGAAGAGGCCGTAAGAAAGCTGGGAGACATGGTGCAAAAGGGGGATACCGTGCTTCTATCGCCCGCATGCGCGAGTTATGATATGTTCGTAAACTTTGAGGACAGGGGTAAACAGTTCAAGGCACTGGTTAGAAGAATTTAACAAGCTTGAGCAGTTCTGAAAATGAGTGTTCAGGGTACAAAGAAAGAGATTGCCGTCGGCCTGGTAAGACGGCTGCGGGAAAGAGGCCACAAGGCCCTCTTTGCGGGTGGTTGCGTCCGTGACATGATAATGGGCCTGGAATCTGCCGATTATGACATAGCCACCGGCGCGCGTCCTGAGGAGGTTATGGACCTTTTTGAAAGGACCATTCCTGTCGGGGCGCAGTTTGGTGTGGTTGTAGTGATGGCCGGCGGTTTTCAGTTTGAAGTGGCTACGTTCCGTACCGAAGGCGCTTATTCCGACGGTCGGCACCCGGACAGCGTTAGCTTTGCCGGACCGGAAGAAGATGCCCACAGGCGCGATTTTACCATAAACGGTATGTTCTACGATCCGCTTGATGATGAACTCATTGACCTGGTCGGTGGCCAAAGAGACATCGAGCAAAGGATTGTGCGCACTATCGGCGACCCCGGAGAGAGATTCGGTGAGGACTATCTTCGTATGATACGCGCGGTACGTTTTGCGAGCCGCTTCGGTTATGGAATAGACGAGTCGGCCGCAGCGGTGATCCAAGAGCGGGCGCAGAAGATTCATGTCGTGAGTTGGGAGAGGATAAGGGAGGAGTTGCAAAAGATACTGTTGGATGACAACAGGAAGAGGGGGCTGCAACTGCTTGACGAGCTGGCGCTTTTGGCGGAAATCCTTCCGGAGGTCAGCGCTATGAAAGGCGTGGAGCAGCCGGAGAACTTCCATCCTGAAGGTGACGTGTTCATACACACGCTACTTTCAGTGTCGTATTTGAAAAACCCCTCATGGGTGCTTGTGATGGGCACTTTACTGCATGATGTGGCCAAACCCGTAACCATAGAAGAAAGTGATGGCAGGATACGTTATCCCCTGCATGAATCTGTGGGGGCTGAAATGGCCGGTAAGATATGTGACCGCCTGAGGACCTCCAGGGAAGAAGAGGGCAAGATAAAATGGCTGGTCAAGAGACATCTGGCCTTTAAGGATGCCCGCAAGATGAGGCTGAGCAAACTGAAGAGACTGCTGTCCCACGAGGATTACCCCCTCCTTGCAGAGGTGTCCAGGGTAGACGCGCTCGCGAGCACGGGGGACATAACCGATTATAATTTCTGTCAACAGATGCGAGAGCGGTTCAAAGAAGAGGAACTGAAGCCACTCCGTTTCCTCACAGGAGAGGATCTTATAGCGCTGGGACTGACACCGGGCCCTATCTTCTCCAAGGTCCTTACGCGCGTTTATGACGAGCAACTAGAGGGTGAGATACGCTCCAAAGAAGAGGCCCTTGACAGGGCCAGGGAATTAACGCAGGGTGCCAGGGTATGATGTATTTCTTTCCGGTAGCGGTGTTAACGTTCAGTTTGGTCTGGGGCGCGGCCGACGCCCGGGCCCTTCCTGACAGACAGGGCACTGTAATGTTGGCGCGGTCTTCCATAATTGAATACGAAGATTACGCTGCTGACAGGGTTGGCGCCGGAATGACGGGGGATGAATTGCTCGAGGCGGGAGTGGCCCTGAGTGAGGCGGGCGATTATGAAGAGTCTCTCGACTTTCTTACAGAGGCCGTAAGGGCAGATCCAACGCTATATGAAGCCTGGTATAACAGAGGCCTGGTTCAGAGCGAGCTGGGCAGGTACGAAGAGACCATAGTCTCGTTCAGTATGGCGCATAAGATTAGTCCCCTGGAGACGAAGGCACTGGTGGGAAGGGGTGTTGCCTTCCTTAAATTACGTGAGTGGAAAAAGGCTGTTGAGAATTTTAATGTCGTGTTGTCAATTGACGACAGGGACACCCAGGCATGGTACTACACGGGTGTTGTTAGAAGTGGGCAGGGTGAATACACTGAGGCTATTGAGATGTTTGACAGGGCGTTAGAGTTAGACCCATATTTTTTTGCGGCATGGAACGGCAAGGGAGCGGCCTTGATGAAGATGGACAAGTACCCTGAGGCCGTCGCTTGTTTTAGGGAAATAGTTGAGATTTGCAATACGCAAAAAGACACGGGTGAGGCGGCCAGGGAGTATAGCAACATTTGGTTCAGTGAGGGCTTAAGGCTTATCGCGAATGGCGAGTACGAGAAGTCGTTGGACCTTTTTCTGGTCGCACTTGAAGTATATAAGGTGTCGGGCGTAGGAGACGGTGCCGCAAGGGGTTATGCGGAAGAGTGGTTAAAAGAAGGCATACAGCTTGTCGAGAGAGGCGATTATGGGGAGTCGCTGGGTTTTTTCGTGAAGGCCATACGGTTGGACCTGATGTTCTCTGACGCCTGGTATAACATGGGCCTGGCAAAGGGAAAATTGGGAAG
>JAUVQR010000140.1 GCA_030598065.1 Planctomycetota bacterium
ACACAATTTTTGATACGAGAAGGTAATACCCCCGGTCTACCCGTACTGTTTATCATGGAGTACGATTCAAGGTGTGGGGACGACCCGGCGGGGCGCCCCTACAGATAATCGACTTGCTCGGCTACAGAGTGAATCATGACCCAGGCTGCCGCCTTTGTGTAGTTGCCTCATTTATGAGGCGAACACACCTGGCCCGATGAATCGGGCAACTACTACTTTAAATATAATTCAAGAAAAGCTGTGTAGATCATGCTGTGACCATGACCCACCCAATGTGTCACTCTGAGCCGAAGCCCTGAGCAAAGCGAAGGGGCAGCGAAGAACATGGTTTTTGCGGAGATTCTTTCGGTCGTTTCACTCCCTCAGAATGACAGCAGGTAGGGTGCGTCTTGACGCACCGTGTTTGCGGAATGTGCGTATTGTGAGTAGCGGAGGGTTCTGCCACCTACCGCCTACCGCAGCCGCATGTAGGCCTCGTAGACCTCATATTCCTTGTCGGCCTCTTCGGTCATACCATTCAGCTCGTAGGTGTAGGCAAGGCCCTGATGGCCTTCGGGGTTGTGGGGGTCGAGTCTGACCGCCTCGGCGTAGGCGGCCTGGGCCTCGTCCAGCATGCCGGCCGAGTTGTACAGCTTGGCGATCCCCAGCCGGGCCTCAGCAAGGTCGGGGTCGGCTCTTATGGCCTCTTCGTATTCAGACAGGGCCTCGGCGAATTTTTTGTCCTTTACGTGCAGGTCGGCAAGGGCAACGTGGGCGACGGCCAGGCCGGGGTCCAGTTCAAGGGCCTTCTGTATCTCTTGTGTGGCCTCCTCCGTCATGCCCTTCTTGCCGTACACGACGCCCAATTTCGCATGTGCCAGCGCGTCACCGGGGTCTGCCTCAAGCAGCTTTATGCACTGTTCTTCCGCCTTTGTATGGACGTTCTGTAAGATATACGCCTGCGCCAGCAGGTGGCGGGCGGGCGTAAGCCCGGGCGCTATCGCAAGAGCTTTTTCCAGCTCCGAGATGGCCTTGAAATATATCTTTTTCTTCAGGTACAGCCGTCCCAGGTTCCAGTGGGGTTCGGCAAGCTGAGGTCTGAGATTCACGGCGCGCGTCTCTACGGCCGCCGCGTCCTCTACCATCCCCTTCTTCTCAAGGGCCAGGGCGAGGTTGTTGAGGTACTCCGCGCTCCTTGGGGACACGGCTATCGCCTCTTCATGCTCCTTGATGGCCTCGTCTATCTTGCCCTGGTCCAGGTAGACCATCCCCAGGTTTGAGTGGGCGGGGGCGAACTTGGGGTCGGCTTTAAGGGCCTTCTTGAAGTATGTGGCGGCGTTCTCAAGGTTTCCCATCTTTTTGTGGATTATACCCAGGTAGTTAAACGCCTTAGGGGAGTTGGGCTCCTGTTCGAGGGCCTTTTTTGCGGCATCCAGCGCGCCCCCAAGGTTCCCGGCGTTGTAGTCTTTCAGGGCCTGGTTGTAGTACCGTTCGGCATTTGTGCCTGTCTGGCCCTGGGCATCTGGAAGCGTTGCAAGAAATGGAATGGCGAGAAAGAATATCCCTGCCAGAATCCCCAGCGTGCTTTTCTCAGGTGGCGTCTTCATAATGCTTAATTCTAGCAATAAGCTGCGGATTAGACAAGGTTTTAGGCCTTGTTTTTCGAACCGTTAATTAAGTACTTCATAAGTTCCTTTGCGTGCAGCAGGCCCTCTTTGCCGCTCAGGGAAAAACCGATAAAAAAAGGTATCCAGGTGAGCATCCATACCGTCAGGCCGAAGTCTCTCCACCAGAGGTTATGCACCCCGGCGGCCCCTCCACACACGGCCAGAGCCACGTAACCGCTGACCATACTGCCGATAATCAGGACGATACCTAGCTTAAAACGGCGGGAAAAGACCTGCTTTCCTTCTTCCAATCCCAAACGGGCCTCCTAAGCCACTGCTGACACGAACGTCAATAAATATAACAGCCATAAATGCTTTGTCAAATAATATTTATGGCTTGTTGAAGTAAATATGAGAAAGACCGCCATCGCGAAAGGGTTTTTCTTTCCGACATACCGGCTTTTCTGATAAAATAGTTCAGCAATGAATCTTGGTGTCATGACAGCTTTGTTACTCCTCGTGCTTGTCCCCTTATCAACATGCCCACAGGCCGAAGGCGTTTATGAGTTACTGGGGCATGACATCTCACTGGAGTTGGACCTGGATTCTCACGACCTAAGAGCCACAGACGTCTTGAGCATCGGGCCGGCGGAAGGCGACGGAGGACAGGGGAAGCGCGCGGTAGAAAATGCCGGAAAAGGAACGGTCGTGTTTTCGCTCAACAGCCGCCTGCGCATAGACTCCGTAAAGGCCGGGCATAAAGAACTCGAGTGGAGACGCCTGGACTATGCCAAGCATGCTAACAGGGAAGGCGGAGGTCTGGTGGAAATTCAGATCCCTCCATCCTTAAACGGCCAGGAGGTGTCCCTCAGACTCTCTTACCACGGCGAGCTATATGAACCGTTGGATTCTGCAGAAATTCCGGCGGCCACCATTATGCCGGAATTCGTATATCTCTCCCCCATGGGACACTGGTACGCCGACCTTCCGGGCGGCAGCCTGGCTACCTTTAAGGTGGCAACGACCGTGCCCTCAGGGTATGAAGTGGTAATGCACGGGAGGTTGAGGGAGAAGAAAGAAGAAGGCAAAAAGACCCTGTTCGTGTGGGAGGCGGACTACCCCTCGGACAGCTGCTTCCTGGTGGCAGCCAGATACGTGGTCACGCACGACGTCTACGACGGTATAGACATCTACACGTACTTCTTTCCGGAAGAGCAGGAATTGTCTGAAAGTTACATCGGTGCCACAAAGCGTTACCTGAAGATGTACGAAGAGATGCTGGGCCCTTACCCGTTCAGCAAGTTCGCGATAGTGGAAAACCTGTTCCCCACCGGCTACGGTATGCCTTCGTACACGCTTTTGGGCAGGGACGCCCTGAAACTTCCCTTTATAGTTCACATATCCCTGGGACATGAGGTGGCCCATAACTGGTGGGGCAACTCGGTATTCATCCACCCCGACCATGGAAACTGGTGCGAGGGCCTGGCTACCTATGTAGCGGACTACCACTACAAGGAACTGATAAATGCCGGCTCCGCGATGGAGTACCGCAGGAATATCCTGAGGACGTACTCCAACCACATCACCGAGGAGACCGACTTTTCCCTGGAGGGCTTCACGGAAGGCGGCGTCCCGCGAACGGATAAAGCGGTGAGGTCTGTACTGTACGGCAAGTGTGCCATGGTATTCCACATGCTAAAGACGTTGGTGGGACCCGAAACCTTTACCAAGGCCCTCAAGAACGTCTACAAAGACAGGCAGTGGAAGCAGACGTCGTGGACGGACTTCCGGGAAATCTTTGAACAGACATCGGGAAGGGACCTAGACTGGTTCTTCAAGCAATGGGTGTTCGAAAAAGGCGCGCCCCGGCTGGAGTTGAGAGGCGCAGCGGTGGAAGGGCCGGAAAAGGGAGGCGGTTACAAGGTAAATTTTGAACTATCCCAGGACGCTCCTGTCTACCGCCTGCTGGTGCCGGTGGTGCTGGTTACTGAGGACGGCAAGAGGCACGGTCATAAGCTTGTGATGAATTCACAACGCCAGAGCTATTCGCTGTCCTCCGAATCAAGACCCAGGGCGCTGTACGTAGACCCTGAATTCGAAGTGTTCCGCCATCTTCTGCCCGGAGAAACTCCTCCCACGCTGGACAAGGTGCTGGGGGAGGAGGGTATGCTGATAGTCTACCCTACAGAGGGCGACAGCAGTCTTATCAGGGAGTATAAGGCCATGTCACCGGGCCTGAAACAACACGCCCCTGTCAAGTCCGACGTTGAGGTAACCACAAATAAACGATATCTTACCCATGCGTTATTCGCACTGGGAGGCCCGGACAACAATCTCGTCGTAAAAGGATTATTGCAATTCCTTCCGCCTTCCTTAAAATTTGAGAAAGATTCGTTTGTATTTAAGGGAACAAAATACGATAAAGAAGGCATGGCGCTGGCCTTTTGCCTGTCAAACCCCCGTAATAAAGACCACGGGGTATGCATCTTTTTTGGTCTGAGCCCGGAGGCGGTCAGCGCGGCCGGGCACAAACTTACCCATTACGGTAAGTACAGTTACGTTTTGTTTGACAATGGAACAAGTGTCGATAAGGGTGTCTTCCCTGAGGGAAAAAACCCCTTGTCTGCCGTATTTTAGAGATTGGAGAGACCCATGTTAAGAGGTTTGTTGTGTGTAATGACCCTGGCAGGCGTTCTGTCCGGGACGTCTTTGAGCGCCGAAGAAAAGATCAAGGTGCCGGCAGACGTGCAGGCCGGCGTCACGGCCAAGACCCACCTCCTGCAGGCCCAGAAGTTTGCGCAGTTCGGCATGCATCAGGATGCTATTATCGAATTCAAGAAGTCTCTGGAGGCGTTGCCTGATTTTGTTGACGCCCACTTTGAGCTCGGCCAGGTCTACGCAAACATAGACAGACATGATGACGCCATCCGCGAGTATAAGAAGACACTGGAGCTGGAGCCTCACCACAACAAAGTGGTCTACGAACTGGCGCTGGCCTACTACGATACGAACATGACGGATGAAGGCATCGAGTTATGCAAGTTCTACCTGAAAGACAACGACCCCGGCAAAGCCAACCTGCACTCGCTTCTAGGGGTGCTTTACATAAAAAAGGGAGATACGGACAGGGCCGTCTCAGAGTTCAGGAAACAGCTAGAGGCCAACCACCACCCGGAACAGGGTTACCTGAACCTGGGTATGGCGCTCATGAAAAAGGGAGAAACGGACGAGGCCATAGAATCTTACAAAAAGTCCCTTGAGCTCTTTCCGCGCAACCCCAGGACCCATTACCAGTTGGGAGCCGCGTACAAGAGCAAGGGGATGAATGAAGAGGCCGAAAAGGAGATG
>JAUVQR010000286.1 GCA_030598065.1 Planctomycetota bacterium
AAAATATCTCGCCTTCCGAGGCTTGGCTGAGAGAATAACATGGGGAAAAAATATAGAAGTTTAAAAGGAGAGGTATTCATGAGACTTATAAGACCTTTTTTGGCATCGTTGATCCTGTCCCTACTCCTCGGGCTGCCTACCGGAGCTATGTTGAAGGCAGAGGAGGCCACTGGGGGGCAGGAACAGCTTAAGGAGCTCTACGATAATGAGACCCTTAAGAAGTGGTACGAGGAATACGTGGGCCTCGAAAAGGGCAGTGGGCCGTGGATGGACCTTTATAAGCCACCGGCCATGCACATGTATTGGATGCCGACGAGGCACTATGTAAGACCCGATGGCACCTATTACGATCAGCTCTTAGATAAGTATAAGGCTGATGAGTGCGTTAAGTGCCACGAGGAGGTTACCCCGGGCCTGGTCAGGGACTGGAGGTCATCCACCCACGCACATCCCAAGAAGAACGATTACTTTGCCGCTAAGACAAAGGATATAGAAAAACACTTAGATAAAGAACTGGAGGAGGTCGACTGTAGCTGGTGCCATGGAAAGGACCACAAAGAGCTATACATGCCCTCTTCGAAGCACTGTGGTCAGTGCCACGTCCAACAGGTAAACGAATGGCTATCTGAAAAGGATTATGGCAGACCGAACCATCCTCAGACCACGGAAGCCAACGTTATAGTTCCCTGGTATCCTGAGCTGTACAGGATGGGCATCGGTTCGTTGCAGTTCGGCTGTGACTACTGTCACGCGGCCTCTGAGAAGTGTGATATATGCCATACGAGGCACAAGTTCTCGGCGGCCGAGGGTAGAAGGCCCGAGGCATGTATGAGCTGCCACATGGGTTATGACCACCCCGACGCCGAGTCCTACGGTGAGTCCAAGATGGGATACATCTATCACCTGGAAGGGCATGAGTGGGACTTTGAAAAGCCCCTCGCAGAGGTGGTTCCCGGTGAGGACTATCGTACCCCCACCTGCCAGTTCTGTCACATGTATTCAGTTGACGGGAAATTCTCCCATAACACCGTGTCAAAGGGCATATGGCGTATGGGCACCGTGCCTCCAAAGGGCATGGAGTTCAAGTCATCGCTTAAGGACTATCCCTACGGGGTAAAGCTCCCGCCTCTGGACTATAAGCTGGACATATATAGCCCGGAGAGTAAGAAGAAGAGGGAGAGGTGGATAGAGGTCTGTTCCAACTGCCACAGTCCCCGCTGGGGAAGGCTGTATCTGGAGAACCTGGACGACGTGATGTTCCAGGTCTGGGGCCTGCAGGACAGGGCGCAGAAGGTCATCGAGGACGTAATCGCGGCCGGCGCGCTTGACCCGGGTCTGGACGAAAGAGACCCGTACCCTCTGGGTGATGTAATCGCAGACGCGCTGGGACCCGGATTGTTGGGTGAGCCGATATACAACGCGTTCAAGCAGACAAAGGGTGAGTTGCCCGTGTTGGGGCCGATACTCGGCGTCTATGGCGTGTTCTATCCCGGTAAGTACAACCCCTCGAAGATAGAGAGGTGGTACGCCGACATGTGGTTCGGCGACAAGGCCCATCTATACAAGGGCACCGCGCACGTGCAGCAGGATATCTCCTGGTGGTACGGCGCCTCAAAGGTATTCGAGAAGATCGGATACATTGAGAGTGAGGCGCGTATGCTGATGAGAGCCAAGGACACGGACAAGCTTCTCAAGGAGAAGGGCAGGTTCAAGAGCATACCGTCTCTGGGCCTGATCCTTGCCGGTCTCGCCGGAATAGTGTTCGGGGCCGCTATAGTGATGAAGAGGAGGAGCTAGTAGTTCAGGCGCTCTTTAGTTGAAGTTCTAACTGGAATGACAAAGCCCCAGGCAGAGATGCCTGGGGCTTTTTTTTGTGCACACTTACGTTAATCCACCCTGCGCCTGCAACAATAGCAGAGCAAGCTCTGCCACTACAAGATATTATTTATGAAGGGTAACAATGTGGCGTTGATTAACCCATGTTCGACCTTGACGGGATGGCAGGGCGACCCGCCGGGTCGCCCCTACATGGTTATGTGTCAGTTGTGGGGTGTGCGCCGGAGGCGCATCTGCCTTTGGAACGATGTCTTGACGCATCGCACATGACGTAGGGGCGGGATTATCCCACCCCTGCACGTTTATGCACCACCCGCAATCCGCCATTCCGAGCCTTTTGCACAAAGAATCTCTACACTCTTGCTGTGTTGCTTATGCGTGGCCTCTATGATAGGATGCCCTTAATATGGATAGACTTGGGAAAGTACAGGTATACACCGGCGATGGCAAGGGCAAGACCACCGCGGCCATGGGCCAGGCCATACGCGCCCTGGGACACGGGCAG
>JAUVQR010000078.1 GCA_030598065.1 Planctomycetota bacterium
CCACCACGTGGTTGTCTTCCCTTGCGGCCTGCACCGCCCGCTGGGCCGCAGCCTTAATCTTCTCGGCATCGGCCACCGAAGAGCCGCCAAATTTTTGTACAATAAGACCCATTTTTCTTTCACACTTCCAAGGGTAATATGAAGTATCTCTTTGTAGTGCATGACCTTACCTCGTGAAAGACGCGCCAGAGAGGGAACACTACGCCAAATGATATTTCACGGAACTCAATATACTATCACAAATTAACTTAGATTTTAAATTTATTTCAAACCAGGGGGGTTTGTCAATAGACTTCGGGGTCAGTAGGGTGTGTCTGGAGCGTCGAGTTAGCGGGCGACCCGACGGGTCGCCCCTACAGCACAGGCTACTTCTTCTTTTTTACGGATTTTTTGCCCAGTGACCTGGACTTGCGAGTGGCTGCCTCTACGGCCTGAATCAGGCTGGCCCTGAGTCCGCCCTTTTCCAGGGCTGAGAGTCCTTCTATGGTAGTCCCGCCGGGGGAGGTTACTATCTCTTTTATCCGGGCGGTGTTATAGCCCTCTTTCTCGTCTTCATCTAAGACCATCTTGGCGGTGCCCAGCAGTGTCTGTGCGGCAAGTTTTACGGCCGTATCCCTGGGAAGGCCCATCTTAACGCCTCCGTCGGCCAGTGCCTCGATTATCATAGCGGCGTAGGCGGGGCCGCTGCCGCTAAGGCCGGTTACGGCGTCCAGGTGCTTCTCCTCCAGCCGAAACACCTTACCTGCCGAACCAAGGACCTTTCCGGCGGTTTTAACGTCCTTGTCGGTGGCGTTCTTGCCCGCAACGTAGCAGGTGGCCGCCTCGCCCACCAGGCAGGCGGCGTTAGGCATCGCCCGTATCACCCGGCAGCCGTCCTCAAGGCCGGTCTCAAGCGTGGCGGTTGTGACGCCCGCCGCGATAGAGACGACAAGATGTGTCTCAGGCGTCACATCGCCGCGTATCTCTTCAAGCACTCCGGGGACGCCGGACGGCTTTACGGCAAGGATTATGAGCGATACGTTTGTTGCGAGTTGTTTGTTGTTCTTTGCGACCTTGTCGCCCAGCTCCTTCGCCAGCCCGGAACATCGCTTCGCGTCCAGGTCACAGATAAAGACGTGCTTCGGTTTGACAAGGCGCGCATTGAGTATGCCCCTGAGAAGCGCCGTGCCCATCTTGCCCACCCCTACCAGTCCGATACCTTTGTCTAACATGTTTAGGCCCCGCAGATCTGTGTAAGCGCTATTTTACATCCACCTTCATGCCCTGAGGCATCTTTATCTCTCTCGCGTAGTTTATCGTCCAGGCCGTACGGTGGGTGACCACGTCTATCAGCGTGCTGGCCGACGGCAGACCCGTACCGCTCTTCTTTACCCCTCCGAAGGGCAGGTGGACCTCCGCCCCTATTGTGGGCAGATTGACGTACCCAAGTCCGTACTCGCACCTGTCTCGGACCTCCCTGGCCTTTCTGAAGTCCTCGGTGATGACGGAGCACGAAAGCCCGAAGTCGGTGTCGTTGTAGACCTCTATCGCCTGGTCAAGGTCTTTTACGGGTATGACGGCCACGTGCGGGCCGAAGACCTCTTCCCGGAGCACCCTGCAATCATGCCTGTGCGTCATCCTGTAGACGAAGGGAGACAGGTAGTAGCCGTTCTCCAGCTCGCCGTCAGACAGCCTGCGCCCGTCCAGCAGCACGCGCGCCCCCTCATCCCTGGCAAGCTGGTTGTAGCGCAGTACCTTATTTAGTTGCGCCTCGTTTATCAGGGGGCCTGTGAACACGTCGGGGTCCAACGGATTGCCAATGCGTATCATCTGTGACATCTTTACGAATTTCTTCTCAAATTCTTTTAGACGGCTTTTATGCACAATAATGCGGCTCGCGGAGGTGCAGCGCTGGCCGGTTGTCTTGTATGCGCTTACGACAGCCGCGTTTACCGCCAGGTTCATGTCGGCGTCATCCAGTACGATAATGGCGTTCTTGCCGCCCATCTCGCACGCGCACATCTTTTCGGTAGACTCGGCGCATATCTTTTGTACCTGCTGCCCCACCTCCGAAGAACCTGTAAACAGCACGACGGAGACGTCGGGGTGACGCACCAGCAGCGTCCCACATTTCTCACCACTGCCGTAGACAATGTTTATTACGCCCGGCGGTATACCGGCCTCCTGTATGCATTCTGCCAGCCTGTGCGCCGTGCAAGGCGACTCCTTTGACGGCTTGAACACCACGGTGTTACCCTCCGCCAACGAGGGCGCTATCATCCATAAGGGTATGGCGAGGGGGAAGTTCCAGGGTGCAATCACGGCAACCACCCCCTTTGGCTTCCGCCTCATAAAGGAGTCCTTTTCCGCTATCTCGGACGAGACTACGTCGCCGAACGGCATTCTGGAGGTGCCAAACACGTACTGAACCATGTGGATGCCTTCGATGACGTCGGCCATGGCCTCGTTAATGCCCTTGCCCATCTCCCGGGTGATGAGTTCGGCCAGGGGCTCTTTTTTCCTCTTCAGTATCTGGACCAGTTTGTCAAGATATACCCCCCTGGCGATGCGTGAAAGGGCCCTCCATGAAGGGAAGGCGCCGCGGGCCGCGTCAACGGCGCTGTTTACCTCGTCTTCACTTGACTGAGGCAAGGTCCCTACCACTTCCCGTATATCGGCAGGGCTTCTCTTTTCCAGCCTCTTACCCTCGTACCCTGCAAAATCTCCGTTGATATAGTTCTTGCACTCTATCACCGGTCTGAACCCTCAGATACAGGTGTGGATTTGGAATTGACCTTGTTCATAACCGGGTTATATCATATAAGAGAAACAAAAGCATCCGGGAAAAATCGGCTTCTCATGTAGTTGCAAAGGACAGGGTTAGTTCCTCGAATGAGAGAGAATTTGTGAAGACACTTGGCATAGAAACGTCGGGCCTGGTAGGCAGCGTGGCCCTATGTGATGGCTCAGAACTGCTGGCAGAGAGGAGCTTTGAGAAGGGGATGCGTCACGGCAAGGCGCTTGTGCCTTCACTGGAGGAGATGTTCAGGTCGCTGAGACTTGAGGCCGAAGACGTAGACCTTATAGCGGTAAGCCACGGTCCCGGCTCTTACACGGGACTCAGGGTGGGCGTTACGTGCGCAAAGGTACTGGCGTATACGCTTGGCAGGCCGCTGGTTGCCGTTTCTACGCTGGACGTGCTGGCGGAAAATGCCCCGCGCGGCGAGGGGCGGGCTGTCTGCCCGGTGCTTGACGCGAGGAGGGAACAGGTCTATGCGTGCATATACAGGTGTACGGAGGGCCTGTGGCGCAGGGTGTCTCAGCCTATGGTCGTCTATCCGCAAAAATTGCTGGAGGAATTACCCCGGCCCGCGCTGGTGTTCGGCGACGGCGCGGTTAAATACAGAGAGGTTTTTGGCGTAAACGGTATAAGTTTTGGGGAAGAAAACATGGCCGTAGCCGGGGCCAGTGTGGTCGCCCGCCTTGGTCAACGGTCCTTTGAAGGGGGAGAGGTTATAGACCCGTACCGGCTCCAGCCCCTTTACATGAGGGTCACGGAGGCGGAGGAGAAGTGGAAGGCGCGCAAGAAGCATGGTGAAACTTAACGCTATTGTCATTCTGAGGAAGTGAAACGACCGAAGTCGTGCCGAAGGCAGATTCGCCTCAGGCGAACTTGAGCCTTGCAGCATCCAATTATAGTTGCCCCATTTATGGGGCGTTTAACAGGGAGGCTCGATAAATCGAGCAGCTACAAGGTGATATTTTGTGTCCGTCCGATGCAGAGATCGGACGCTACACAAAAAATGTTTCTATTAAGAAAAGGACGTCGAGTAGGTCTTTTTAGAGGTCTTGAGGTAGTTAGCCTTCGGATTTCTCCGCAGTTTCCGTCAGCACCACAACGCTATTGTTTCGCACGTCCATAAAGCCGCCTTCAAGTTCCAAAGAGACCGTATTGCCGTCCGGCTCTTTTATCGTGAAGGCGCCTTTTCTAAGCCCCGTGAGCAGCGTGGCGTGGTTATGCAGTATGCCCATAGAGCCTTCCGTCCCTTCCGCTATCACGCTGATGACGTCCCCCTCGTACTGAACACCTGAGGGAGATATCACGTCCAGTCTGAAGGTGTTCGCGGCCGTCATGCCTTCTCCTCTACGGTCATACCTTTGGCTTTTTCTATAACGTCTTCGATAGTGCCGACCATGTAGAAGGCCTGTTCCGGGAGGTCGTCGTGTTTGCCGTCCACCACCTCTTTGAAGCTCCTGAGAGTGTCCTTGATAGAGACGTATTTCCCGCCCATGCCGGTGAACTGCTCTGCGACGAAGAAGGGCTGCGAGAGGAATTTCTGGAGCCTTCTGGCCCTGTTGACCAGTAACTTATCCTCTTCGGTCAGCTCTTCCATACCGAGAATGGCGATGAAATCCTGTAGCTCCTTGTTCCTCTGCAGGATCCTCTGCACCTCCCTGGCCACGTTGTAGTGTTCTTCTCCCAGCACCTTCGGGTCCAGCATCCTTGAGGTTGAACGCAGCGGGTCTACAGCGGGATAGATACCAAGTTCGGCAATCTGCCGCGACAGCCATATAGTCGAGTCCAGGTGGGGGAATGTCGCCACGGGCGCGGGGTCCGTAAAGTCGTCCGCCGGCACGTATATGGCCTGCATCGAGGTGATGGAGCCTTTCTTGGTAGAGGTGATTCTCTCCTGCAGGTCTCCCATCTCGCTTGCCAGTGTCGGCTGGTAACCGACGGCGGAGGGCATACGGCCGAGCAGAGCGGATACCTCTGCGCCGGCCTGTACAAAGCGGAAGATGTTGTCAATAAATAGCAACACGTCCTGTCCCTCTGCGTCTCTAAAATATTCGGCCATGGTCAGGGCCGACAGCGCGACCCTCAGACGCGCGCCGGGCGGCTCGTTCATCTGGCCGAATACCAGGCAGGTCTTATCAATTACGCCGGACTCCTTCATCTCGAGCCAGAGGTCGTTTCCCTCTCTGGTCCTCTCGCCTACGCCGGCGAAGGTGGAGTACCCACCGTGCTCTGTGGCGATATTTCTGATAAGCTCCATGATAAGAACCGTCTTGCCTACCCCTGCGCCACCGAACAGGCCGACCTTTCCACCCTTGGCAAAGGGCGCCAGAAGGTCCACCACCTTCAGGCCGGTTTCGAAGATGATGGTGGTAGTCTCCCTGTCGCTAAAAGAGGGCGGATCCCTGTGTATGGGCAATCTTTCCTTGGATTTCAGCTCGCCGATGTTGTCTATGGGCTCTCCCAGCAGGTTGAATATCCTGCCCAGGGTGTCCTTGCCGACAGGCACGCTTATGGGCGCTCCCGTATCCTCGGCGTTCATCCCTCTCACCAGTCCGTCGGTGGTGGCCATGGAGACACACCTGACGGTATCATTGCCGACATGCTGGGCAACCTCCAGGATGAGGTTTATATTCTTTTCGGCGTCCTTGATTCTTATCGCGTTGTGTATGGCCGGAAGCTGGTTGGGGGCGAATCTTACGTCCACCACGGGGCCGATAATCTGCGCAACGGTTCCTGTATTCAATTCTTAACCTCCTCCTTGGTTCAGCGGCAACGCAAACGCGCGCGGTTTATTCCGGTTTGCCGCCTTTTTACTTACATTCTATCTGGTTATAAGGGCTTCTGCCCCGGAAACTATCTCCAGGAGTTCCCTTGTGATTGCTTCTTGTCTGGCCCTGTTGAAAGAGCGCGTCAACTCGTCTATCATCTCTGCGGCGTTCTCCGATGCGGAAATCATAGCGACCCTCCTGGCGGCAAACTCCGCCGCAAGCGCCTCATATATCGCACAGCGTATGGCCGATTCCACGTATTTCGGGAAAAGCCCTGAGAACAGTTCTTCGGCCGACGGTTCAAATATGTAGTCGGTCATGGACGCGACCCTCTTTGTCTCCTCGTCGGCCTCTGTTTCTACCGGGAGCAGTTTCAACGAGGTCGGCGCGCCCCGCATTATAGTAACAAACCTGGTGAAGAATATCTGGACCTGGTCACACGCGCCCGACTCGTAGTCGGCTATAAACTGGCTCGCAAGTTCCTTTATCTGTTCCTCGCCTATCTTTTCCACGTCATGGGGCACGTTCGTTTCTATATTGAAATTTCTTCTACGGAAAAAGGTCTTCGCCTTTTTGCCGATGAGCGTGAGTCGTATGTCTTTGTCGGAATTCTGTCTGACGAACCTGATGGCATGCTGTATGATGTTTGTGTTATAAGAGCCGCACAGTCCCTTGTCGGATGTTATCAGCAACACCTTTATTACTTTGATGTCTCTGGGCTTGAGCAGGTGGTGGGTCTGCCCGACGGTGGTGGTTGCCAGATAGTTCAGAAGGCCGGTTATCTTTTCGTTGTAAGGGCGTGAGGCAATGACGCGCGCCTCCGCCCTGCGCAGCCTGCTTGCGGCCACCATCTCCATGGCGCGCGTTATCTTCTGGATGTTTGTGACGCCCCGTGTTCGCTCTTTTATTTCACGTGTGCTTAGCATCCGCTAGCTTTCTCCCGCGAAGACCTTCTTGAATTCTTCAATGGCGTGGGCCAGCCTGTGGGCCAGGTCGTCGTCCATCTTCTTCTTTTCTCTTATCGTCTCTCCCACCGCGGGATATTTCTCGGCCATGAACTTGTGGAATTTCCCTTCGAAATCCCTCACCTTTTCCACGGCAATGTCACTCAAGTAGCCGTTGACCCCGGCGAAGATAATCATCACCTGTTTTTCCACGGCGACGGGCTCGTACTGGGGCTGTTTCAATATCTCTACCAGACGCATTCCCTTGTCAAGCTGGTCCTGTGTGGCCTTATCGAGTTCGGAACCGAACTGGGCGAACGCCGCCAGCTCACGGTACTGGGCCATCGTGAGCCTCAACATACCGGCTACCTTTTTCATCGCCGGCGTCTGCGCGTTGCCGCCTACCCTGGA
>JAUVQR010000165.1 GCA_030598065.1 Planctomycetota bacterium
GCATATATCCTGGCCCCCCTGGCCTGGGCGTCCTCCAGACATTCGAGAATCAAGAGTGCCGCGCCCTCGCCCATTACTATACCGTTTCGCCTCTTGTCGAAGGGCGCGCATATCTCTACGTCGCTGCCCGCGTTACCGCTCCCCGAAAGCACACCGGCCCGGCATGCCCCCCAGAATACGTTGCTGGTCAGTCCGCATACTCCGCCCACCAGGACCACCCTGGCCCTGCCCAGTCTAAGGAAGTCCGCCGCGTACATCATCGCGTCCACCCCGCTGGACTCGCCGGTGGAGATGGTGGTGTTGGGCCCCTTTGCCTGACAGAATATGGACGCACGGCTGGCGGGGGCGTTTATAACCGTATTGGGAAAATCCATCGGGTTCACGTAGTTGGGGCCCTCGTTAAGGGCCTCCAGGTCAAAGGCGCTTATGCTGTCTATGCTGCCGAAGGTGGAGCCCAGAATGATACCGAGGTCTTCGTCGTTGTACGCGTCGCCCAGTTTGGCGTCTTCCACGCACACACTGGAAGTGGCGGTTGCCAGCAGAGACGTCCTGTCAAAATGCCGTATGCCCTTCTTGCCCAGGAACTCCTTTGCGTCAAAGTCCGGTATCTCACCCGCCTTTTTAGAACTGTCATTCGTCACGTCAAAAAGACTTATAGGTCTTATGCCGGAGACGCCGTTCTGCAGGTTTTCCCAGAACTTCTCCTTGCCTATACCCACGGGGCTTATGACGCCGATTCCAGTGACTACTATCCTGTTTCCCATGTGTCTGTTTATCTCAAAACCTAAAGACAGAAAGCGGCTGGGCAAACTTTATTACCTGGCCTAAGGCGATTTAATTAAGAAACTTCTTTACCACGAGACAACTGTTGTTACCGCCAAAGGCATAGGCGGTGTTAAGAGCAATGTCTACACGGTGTTCTCTAGAGACATTAGGCACATAGTCAAGGTCGCACTCCGGGTCTTTCGTCTCGTAGTTAATTGTAGGTGGGACTTTATCATATTTGACCACCAGCGCACAAGCTATCGCCTCTATGGCGCTGGCGGCTCCCATCGTATGACCCAGCATCGACTTTATGGAACTCACCATTAGCTTGTCGGCACTCTCACCAAACACCTTCCTTATAGAAATTGTTTCCGCCTTGTCGTTGGCAACGGTGCCGGTGCCGTGAGCGCTAATGTACTGCACGTCCTCCGGGTTAATCCGCGCATCTTCCAGGGCCTTATTGACGGAAGAGATAACGCCGATACCCTCCGGATGGGGGATAGTAATGTGGTAGCCGTCACAACTCAGGCCGTAGCCTATAATCTCCGCATAAATCTCCACGCCCCTTGCGCGGGCGCTCTCCAGGGGCTCCAGCAGCAGGATGCCCGCCCCCTCCCCGATTAACATCCCTTTCCGGTTCTTGTCAAAGGGCCGGCAAACGTCCGGCGCCACCGCGGCCAGACGGCTAAAACCCGTGAACGCAACCTTGGAAAACGGGTCTGAACCGCCGGCAAACATAAAATCCACCCTACCCATCTTGATAAGGTCGCAGGCGTAACCGATGGCGTAGTTACCTGCCGCGCAGGCGGTGGGGATTATCGTGTTAGGGCCCTTAAGCCCAAACGCCCTGGCTACGTTGGCGGGTATGTTATTACAAGGATGCTGAAGAAAGAGCCGCCTGTCAATCTGGTCCTCGTGATGTTCATGCCTTAACGAATCTATCTTCTCAAGTATCTGTATCTCCCCGCCGGTTGTGCCGACGGAGACGCCTATCCTCTCCGGATTAATCTTATTCAAATCCAGCCCGGCATCGTCAAGCGCAATCTTGGTCGCGGCTATGGCAAACTGCGAACCCTTGCCCACATCTCCGACCGAACCGTTGTCCGTGTAGTCGTGGATGTCAAAGCCCCTTACCTCACAACCTTTATGAACCTTGTGGAGGGAGGTGTCAAAGCACTCAATGTCACCGACACCCGATTTACCGGCGAGTATCGCCTCCCAAAAGGCATCCTTGCCACAACCAACGGGCGTTATTGCGCCTACACCCGTAACAACAACACGCTTGTTCATACTGGCCCCACTCTAACCAAGGGAGTTCTTATCAGATGTAGCGAAAGTGAATGACGTCTTGGCAACTGTATCATCCCCGACCCTTGCGACGCCTTTCACCATGGCGGCGCTAGAGATTATCTTTTCTATCTCAATCTCCAGTAACAGTTGGTCGCCGGGGAAAATCGGCTTAACAAAGCTTGCCTTTACTGCGGCTAGTAAGAAAACTTTGTCCGGGTTGTCGTCCTGAGTGAAGCTTTTTTTGAAGAGTATTATAGCGGCTTGAGCAAGCGCCTCAAGGGTAAGGACCCCGGGCATTATCGCATAATCCGGAAAGTGCCCTGCGAAGAAGGGCTCGTTTCCTGATACATTTTTGAGGCATACTATTCTTTTCCCCTCCTCTAACTCTACGACTTTATCTATGAAAAGGAAGGGGGATCTTTGGGGGACGTGCTTCTTTACCTCCTCAAAATTCATTATCATATCGGCCCCTACAGCGCTAGGCCTTTTGCAGCCTTCCAGTCTCTGAGAGAACGTCTTTCGTCATATTAATGGTAGCCGTCAGGGAGGTAATATCTACCAGTTTTTCCTCTGGTATCTGAATCTTAAATTTTTTCTCGATAAGCGCCAGTATCTCCAGGGCCAAGAGCGAGTCTATCTCCAGTTCCTTAAAGAAATTAGCTTCTCTCTTGTTCCAAATCTCGTCCCTGTCTAGTTCCGTTACTTCCGCAACGATGGCCGTCACCTCTTTTTCAACATCTTCTGCGTTCAACACTTTTCTCCTTCTCTCCTTCGGTCTAAAAGCCGTAACAATAAGACAAGGCGACAATCATGGCGACGTAGCCCATCCCCTTAAACCGCTCCAAGGTATACCACAGGCTCAACTCCATTGTCAATAGCAATCTTATACGTTAACCGGACGTATTACGAGTCAAGGTTGATTCTTCAGACCGCTAAATATTACTATAAATAACGGGCTATTTTTTGTGACCATATTTTATGGCCGAACGGCTCGGCAATGCGATAAGCGGCCCCGGGTATTGCCCGGTCTTGGCGCCAGGCAGCGTCTCAAGTCGCCTTACTGCGGTGGCAGCCTCAACTCTTTTTCCCGCCCGAGTGTGGGAGTAATTGACCCATCTGGGCATAAATAGCTAAGTCTACCGGGAATCTCTTTGCGCCGTACGCATATTTTGTCCGCTATTTTGGCCTCCATCCCCTAAATTCCTTGACAAAAGTCCCCCATTCTGTAAAACTGAGCTTTTGTTCATATTGTGGAGATTCCGCTTTGCCCCCGGTAACAAATAGCTTAAACACCAGGAAATCGCTTGCGGCCTTCGAGGAGGCGCAAAGGCATATACCCGGTGGAGTTAACAGCCCGGTCAGGGCCTTCGGGCCGGTGGGTGGGCACCCTCTATTTATCCAGTCCGGCTCGGGGAGCCGCATGAAGGACATAGACGGAAATGAGTACATTGATTACGTCTGCTCCTGGGGACCCCTGATTCTAGGTCATGCCGACCCGCAGGTCACTCAAGACGTCAAGGCCGCCGTGGACAAAGGCTCCAGCTTTGGCGCGCCTACCGAGATGGAGACCCGGCTGGCCAAACTCATAAAAGAGCTGATGCCGTCCATAGAGAAGGTAAGGATGGTAAACTCCGGCACGGAAGCCACAATGAGCGCCATCAGGCTTGCCAGGGGATACACAAGGCGCGACCTGGCCATAAAGTTTGAGGGCTGCTATCACGGCCACGTGGACGGCCTCTTGATAAAAGCGGGTTCCGGAGCAACCACCCTGGGCACACCGACAAGCCCCGGAATACCGCAAAGCTATATAGACGGCACGGTAATCCTCCCCTTTAACGACAGCGACGCGGTGGAGAACTTCTGCAGCGAAAGGGGCAAAGAGGTTGCCTGTATAATCCTTGAACCGGTGGCGGGAAACATGGGCGTGGTCCCACCCAAACCCGGTTATCTGCAAAAGCTTCGGGATACAACCAAACGACACGGCATCGTCCTCATATTCGATGAGGTGATGACCGGTTTTCGCGTGGCCCCGGGAGGAGCGCAGGAGCTGTACGGTATACGGCCGGACCTCACTACAATGGGCAAGATAATAGGCGGCGGCTTTCCTGTGGGCGCCTACGGCGGTAGCGCGGAGATAATGGACCAGATATCTCCGGTTGGCCCGGTGTATCAGGCCGGCACACTTTCAGGAAATCCCGTGGCTATGACTGCGGGC
>JAUVQR010000144.1 GCA_030598065.1 Planctomycetota bacterium
AAGCATTTCGCCGCGGGAAGCGCTCTCTTTAAGGAGGGGAAGTTTGATTCTGCGATACGCGAATTCGATGAGGCCGTGAGGCTGAAGCCTGATTTTGCCATGGCATACAGCCTGCTTGGGGCGTGTTACGTCAGTAACGGTAAGTACGACCTTGCGATAAGACAGGATGAAAAGGCGATACGGCTGGAGCCTGAGGACGCGGGATTTCGTTATAACCTGGGCGTGGTGTACGCCAAGAAGGGCCAGTATGACGAGGCCATCGCGCAGCTTGAAGAGGCCATAAAACTGGAGCCCGATTTTCCGGACGCGCATAACGTGTTGGAGCAAGTGTATAAACTGCGGGGGCCTAATACACAGAAAGGCACGTAAATACCCTCGAGGTTGAGCCGTAGTGCCCGAACTTGGGGTGTTTGCCTGTGATGTTGAGAAAACCAAATGAGCCAATCGGAACTGATATTTCTATTCATAGTGGGCCTTGCTGCCGTATTTGCAGAGATTCTGATTCCTGGTATGATAGTCGGCATCTGCGGCGCCCTTTGTATGGTGGCCAGCATATACTGGACCTACCAGGCGGGCGCTTCGACTACGGGTCATTTTATGGTTGCGGTAAGTATAATAGCCGTGCCCGTATTCATACTTCTATGGTACAGGCTGGCCTCCAGGACGTTTGCAGTGACGGTGTCTGAAGCGGGTTTCAGCGCGTCCGGTGATTTTGAAGGCCTTATGGACGAGGAAGGCGTTGCGCTTGCCGACCTTCACCCCACGGGCATCGCCAGGATAGACGGGAGGAGGGTTGACGTGGTAACCCGGGGTGAGATGGTGCTAAAGAATACAAGGATTAAGGTAATAGAGGTACGAGGGAACAGGATTGTTGTCAAATCCACTTGACCGGTTTTTACCCGGAGACTCTGTCCGCTTTGGCGTGTAACGTGTAAAGGGATGGAGGCCGGCAGGAAGGTAGGAAGGTAGGAAAATGGAACAATTGCCACAGATGTTGCCGAAAGAATTGGCCGTAGTGGGAGTAATCTTTGGGGGGATAATACTCCTCATCATGCTCCTGATGATGTTCAAGTACGGGTGGCTATACATACAGGCCCTTGCGTCCGGCGCGCCCGTGCCGCTAATACAACTGGTGGGTATGACCCTGCGGAGGGTCAACGCTCGGGTAGTTGTGCAGTCGAGGATTATGTCCAAGAAGGCGGGGCTTGAGATACTCACGCCACCGCTGGAGGCCCATTATCTGGCCGGGGGCAACGTGGTGAACGTCGTGTGCGCCCTTATCGCCGCCAACAAGGCGAACATAGACCTCACGTTTCAGCAGGCATGTGCCATCGACCTTGCCGGCCGCGACGTCCTTGATGCGGTAAAGACCAGTGTCAACCCCAAGGTCATTGACTGTCCCGACGCTAAGAGGGGGAGGCTGACGGTAGACGCCGTTGCCAAGGACGGTATACAGCTTAAGGTCAAGGCACGCGTTACCGTCAGGGCTAACCTGCCGCGGCTGGTAGGCGGCGCTACGGAGGAGACCGTCATAGCGCGTGTCGGAGAGGGTATTGTCTCAACCATCGGCTCTTCGGAGACCCACAAGAAGGTGCTGGAGAACCCGGAGCTCATATCCAGGTCAGTCCTTGAGAGAGGGCTCGACGCGGGTACGGCCTTCGAGATTCTTTCTATAGACATTGCCGACGTTGACGTAGGCGTGAACATAGGCGCGAAGCTTCAGGCGGACCAGGCCGAGGCCGACAAGCGTGTGGCACAGGCCGAGGCGGAGAAGCGCAGGGCCATGGCTGTGGCGCGCGAGCAGGAGATGGTCGCCCTGGTGTCCGAAAACCGCGCGAAGGTGGTGCTGGCCGAGGCGGAGGTGCCCAAGGCAATCTCTCAGGCCTTCAGGGAAGGCAATCTGGGCGTTATGGACTACTACAACCTCAAGAACATCCAGGCCGATACCGGCATGAGAAAGTCTATTGGGAAGTCTTCCGGGCCAGAGGATGTCTCTCACACATAAAGGGTAAAGGGGTTTTTCCGGGATGCAAACGGGCGCTGACCTGATAATATGGGCCGTGTTGTTCCTCCTGCTGTTCGGGGGGAGCCTGATAAAGGCGTTCTTCAAGTGGCGTGCCTGGCAGAGGGAAGATGTTCAAAAGCCTGTGGCCGAGAGGGAGAGTCATTCTTTCTTTGAAGAGCTGAAGAAGGCCCTGAAAGACGTGATGGTAGAAGAGGAGGGGCCGGTAATCGTCTCCGAGGAGGAGAGTGAGGAGCCGTATCGCTTTCGTGTAAGACATGTTGAGACGGGCGAAGAGCCGCCTGAGCCTGAAGGTCTCCCTGAAGCTGAGAGAGGGTTTGAGCGGGTACATTTAGGAGAAGTAAGCAGACCGAAAGATTTGCACAAGGAGGTGCCGCTGTCTGAGCTCCTTCCGAGAGACGACCTCCAGAGGGCCGTTGTTATGAGCGAGGTGCTCGGCCCTCCCAGGTCAAAGAGAAGGTCACACCGGCTTTTTTAGACCCTTCTATACCAAACCAAAGCCAAAACCCTGAGATAGAATTTCAAGTTACAATACCGTTTTTGCGTAGGGATAGGTTTTTAAACCTGTCCGCAACCGGACAGACTTAAAGGTCTGTCCCTACAAATGCTGTAGAGGCTTGGTTTATGGGCGCCAGAGTGGCGGAACTGGCAGACGCGCTGGATTCAAAATCCAGTGGGCGCAAGCCCGTGTGGGTTCGACTCCCACCTCTGGCACCATTATGTTACAAGGACTTACAACTCACTGTGTTCCCTTCCAACAAGGCCATTTCAGTACCTGTGTCACTAACTGTGTCACTAACACCGTTGTTTTTATCCAGCAATTTAACTGCGTTTATCATGTGACTGTCTGACAGATGGGCGTACTCATTGTGGAGACTAAGCGCTTGTGGCCCAGTAAACGGCTAAGAGTTGCCATAGGCACTTTGGCCTCCGCCAGCTGGCTTGCGAATGTGTGACGCAGGTCATGAAAATGAAAATCAGCTATACCCGCTCTCCGACAAGCGGTAGGGAAACTAGTATCGACGCTCTTGTATCGGTTCCCGTTCCTGTCAGTAAATACGTAAAGACTTTCAGGCCCATGTGGGATAGCTTCTAACGTGGCTCTTAAAGTTTCGTTGATGGGTATTGTCCTGGGTTTTCCGTTCTTGGTCTTATTTAGCCTGATGAATTTATGTTTGAGGTCGACCTGCTTCCATTGTAGGCTTAGAATCTCCCCACGACGCGCCCCTGTATTTAATGCCGTTATCACAATCGGCTTTAGATGGGGACTGCATACGTCTATGAGTTCCTGGCACTGCTCTTTTGATAGATGTTCTGTGCGTTCGTTTTCTTCCTTAATTGATTTAACCATCCGCACCTTTTGCAATACCTCTCTCGATACCATGTCATAGCCCTCAC
Organism: Planctomycetota bacterium; assembly: GCA_030598065.1. Classification (GTDB taxonomy): domain Bacteria; phylum Planctomycetota; class Brocadiia; order Brocadiales; family Bathyanammoxibiaceae; genus Bathyanammoxibius. The sequence continues at coordinate 3,422 of JAUVQR010000144.1, forward strand.
TGGCGGCTTTTTCAAACATGTTTTTAACCAGTGACAGCATACGGTTGACGGTCGCTGGCTTGTTTTTCCTCCTTAGTTCGTCCTTTAACTGCTTAATTACTTTGGTGTTGAAGTCTGTCAGTGGCAGATTGCCATACTTAGCCACTAGCTGTTGTACCCTGTACCGTCGTTCCCAGAAAGATTTTAGCGCCTTCACATCCCCGTCTGCAAGGTACTCCTTCGCCAGTTCGTTGAAGGCATGGCGTTTAACTGGACTGGTATCTGGCAATGTGCCTTCCCGCTTTTGGACTCTCCGTTTTTCCAGAAATGACTGCGCTTCTTTTTTGCTGGTGGTCTTGGCACTTTCACGCACAATCGTACCGCCTGCTTTTTGATAGCGTACGTACCACGTCTTGCCCTTGCCTCTTGCAGATAACCGTCCCGTTCCTGCAGGAGTTCCCGTAATTCGTTCGTCATTCGTAAATCCTCTCTTATCGTTATGTAGGCATAAAAAAAGACACCTACAGCCGCAGAATCCCCGTAGGGTTTCCGATGCGTCTGTCTGTAGGTGCCTATCCTTAGGCGGCGTACAGCGTCCGCGCTAAATTGTACGCGCAAGTCGAAACTCCCTAGTTCCGACGCTTGCGCGCTTACAGCTTACTACCAGGCCAGGGCAAACTCCTGCTTGCCCTGGCCTGTCTGGAGGTCGCAATACTTAATATAGTATAAACAAGGCGGTTTACTTGTCAACAACCAAGTTCTTTTTTTCGTTCATGGTCAACAAGCCCAATCTGCTCAGGTACATGCCCTGGTCTGTGTGGAGGACATTTTACTAAAGATACGAAGTGCTAAAACATAGTTGTTTTTATTTGTCAAGAGATGTTTTTAAAGTACGCTTGACATTAGACTTAACAAGCCTTACCCTTTTTGTAATTTGTTTTATAACCCAGTGCGGTGTTAAGCCCAAACCCTGGTACTTTTGTGAGGGTATGGAAATCATTCTGGTGCTATATGTGCTGGAAGAATAACAAGGGGGGATAGTAATTATGAAACTCTTCTTAGCTGTTACAGTTGCTTGTCTGGTATCATTTTCAATAGGCAACGGCAACAACGACCTTGAAAACGCCATAGCCGACGATAAAGAGGGGGAAAGAGGCATTATTATCGTTGGCGGTAAAGAGGGGGAAAGAGGCATTGTCGTTCAGAAAGAGGGGAAACGCGGCATTATCATTGAGGATAAAGAGGGGGCAGTTGGGCCAGTCGATTCGAAGGGGATAATTACGCCAACCTCTTCGAAGGGGATAGTTGTGCCAAACCTTTCGAAGGAGGTAGTTGGGCCAAGCGATTCGAAGGAGATAGTTGGGCCAAGCGATTTGAAGGGGGTAGTTGGGCCAAGCGATTTGAAGGGGGTAGTTGGGCCA
>JAUVQR010000310.1 GCA_030598065.1 Planctomycetota bacterium
GGCGTCGTCTACTTCCTGTTCCGCCGGCTGGAGCCCCTGTTTCTCAAGGTACTCGGCTATAACGGTCTGTACCAATATTTCGTTGAGTATTTCGTTCCTGGCGTCCGGCAGGTGAGAAGGGTCAATGCCTTTATACCTTGCCATACGTCTTTCAATCTCGCTGTTGTGGATTTGTTTGCCGTTTATCACGGCTACGACCTTATCTCCTCCGGCCTGCACGGCGGGAGGTACGGCGGCAGGTACGGGGTTAGCTGCTAACAGTAAGGCGGTAGCGCAGGCTAAGCACCTAATCATTGATTTGACTGTCATAATCACAGGAAAGCAACCTTTCGTCTGTAATGGTTGAAAAAAATAAGCGCCCGTGCGCTGCCTGATGGCGAGGCTACAGTGGGCAATAAACCACTTTAAGCCGTCCATGTTGAGGAACGTTTGCTGTTGCCGTTCCGGGCCGCAAAAGGCTCGTATCGTATTTTAAATCAAAAGCTTAGGGTGTCAAGCGAATTCAGGCGGGTCCGGGTTCTATAATTTTCCTTGACAGGGGCGGGATATATGAGTAGCATTTTGTCTCAAAATTATGTGGGGTCCAGTTATGGGTTAGAAGAGTAACGTACCCAAGGATTAAAAAAGAAGGAGGGTTTCTAGATGAGGAGTTTGTTAAGAATGGCAGGAGCCGTGGTCCTGGGGAGCCTGGTGTGTTTTTCAGTAGCTTCGTACTCCTTCAGCGATCAGGCTGTTGCAGGTATAAAGTGTAAGCTGGTTAACAAGGATACAGGCAAGGGTCACCCGGCCGAGTTTAGCGCCAGGGTACAGAACCACAGCGACCCTGTATATGTCTGCATCGACAGCAGTGGCTCCGGTTGCACCATAAACGTACCCGATACCGGCAAGAAGTACGAGGTAAGGTGCTTCCCATGGAACGCACATCACGGACTCGTCGACAGCACGTTGCCTGTCTATTTCAGCGGCCATCATGCCCCTGTGGTAGGTGACCGGCTGAAGATTGCAAGCGGCAGCGGCAGCGCGAACTTTGAGTGTTGCGCCTGGAAGGAACACCACAGCCTTTACGAGAACGAGACAAAGTAAGAGGTTCGACTACTTTCTTCTTGTTTTGCTGATTGGTGAGATATTTGGATAGATAAAAAGCGTGGTGGATTATCTAGAAATCCACCACGCTTTTTTTGTTTGCGGTGATTCGTGTGATTCCGGCTGATAGGTCCCGTTATTTCCCTGTCCCTCCTCGCAGCGACCGTTCCAGCTCCTGGACAATGGCGCCTGTAACCGTTTTATTCATTTAATTCTCCCTCTATAAACATTGCTTATATAGGCTTCATGAGGAATGATTCATGATAGGCGTTTTAGGGCGGTTTCGGGGCATATGTACAACGGCACTGACGTGTCGGTGAGGGGGGCGAGCGTTAGTCATGAGGGCCGTGGGCTGCGTCGCCCTTGGCCTTCAGTCCAAGGCAACGCTGTCTTGCCACAGGAAGAGAAGAAGCGCAAGGACTCACCCTCTAGAGGATGACGAAGGCATAAATGGTCGGGGCGACTGGATTCGAACCAGCGACCTCTACCACCCCAAGGTAGCGCGCTAAGCCAGGCTGCGCCACGCCCCGACAGGATAAATACAAATTGTTAAACAGGTGTGTACGTCGCGATACGCTTTGTTCCGGCAGCCGGAATCGGCTCCAGGGTAATTTAGACGTAACAGTACTAAATGTCAATGGAAAAGCACCTTATATTGTTTTGACTTCCATGAAACCTTTGCATATAATAGTTACATAAAGTGGTATATGGTGCGTTTAACGGCCATGTAGTACTTTTTTTAGGTCTATAATAAGCAGTAATTTAGCGAGTACAGCCTGGAAACGTATGAAAAAAAAATCCAAAAAGAAGCCGAAGGCAAAGTCTAAGGCCACGTTCTCCATAGGATATCTCCTTCTCTTCCTGGTCGTTATGTATGCCCTGCAGGTGATGGTGACGCCCAAGGCGGACGAGATAACGTATACGCA
>JAUVQR010000235.1 GCA_030598065.1 Planctomycetota bacterium
ATTGACGCCAAGTTCCCGCTTGAGAATTTCAAGAAATACATCGAGTCCGACGACGAAGATACAAAGAGGCGGGCGCGCAAGGAATTCATAAACAACGTGAAGAAGCACATCGACGCGATAGCGACAAAATACATCCGCCCGGCGGAGCAGACCTTCGATTTCGCGCTGATGTATATTCCGGCCGAGAACGTCTACTACGAGACCATTATAAAAGACGACTCCGGCGGTGAAGGGATCTCCGACTATGCGATGACGAAGAAGGTCATCCCCGTCTCACCCAATACCTTCTATTCGTATCTTCAGACCATACTGCTGGGTCTAAGGGGCATGCGTATAGAAGAGCGCGTCGAAGAGGTATTGAAGCACCTCCAGGCGTTGAGAGGGGATTTCGGCCGGTTCGGCGAAGACTTTGACACGCTGGGCAAGCACCTCCGGAACAGCCTCCAGAAGTACGACGACGCGGGCAAGGACCTGGACAAATTCAGCGCCCGCCTCGAACGCATCGAGACGCTGGGCGAGAGCCGGCCCTCATCCACGAAAAAGATAGACATCCCCCAGACCCCGCAGGGGGTCTAGAAGGAGCCGCAGCAGCGGCAAGGCAACACTCTTTATATATCAATTGTAGTGGTCGAGCTTGCTCGACTTCTTGTTGGGGCGACCCGCCGGGTCGCCCCTACCCAAACATTGCGGTTGCATGATGAATCGGGCTACGATAACGGCCCCGCGAATGGTGCGACCACTGTTTTTCAAAAACCGGCGCGTCGAGACGCACCCTACACTGCTGGGGCAGGCACGGGGACCTGTCCCTACAATTTAGGGCAGATTTTTGATATAGGACCGGGGCTCTGTCCCCGGTCAAATCAGGCGGGTACGACATAAAACATGGGTGACGGAGCACCCGTGCTATAAACAATGCCGTAGGGGCACGGCATGCCGTGCCCCTACACCTTTACCGCCTCGCGGCAGGTTTCTTCCCCTTTTTCTTTCTTTTTGCCCGGCAGAACCTCAGGAGTTTTTCAAGCGGGTAGGTGTTGATAATATCCCCGGCCTCAAGCCAGCCGCGACGGGCCACGCCGAGGCCCAACTCCATCTGCCACAGCTGTTCCAGATAGTGGCTATCGGTTGAGACGGCCACCTTGACGCCCATCTGTTTCGCCTTCCGGGCGTTTATGTCGTTAAGGTCGAGGCGGTCGTAGTGGCTGTTAATCTCAAGCGCCGTACCCGTCTCGGCGCACGCCTCCATCACCCGGTCCATGTCCAGCTCATACCCCTCTCGCATGCTTATCAGCCGCCCGGTGGGGTGGACGATGACGTTCACGTAGGGGTTACGGATGGCGGCGAGAACCCTCTCCGTCGTCTTCTCCCTGGGCTGGCGGAAGCCCGCGTGGATGGCGGCAAGGACGATGTCCAGCCTTTCCAGTATCTCATCCGGCATGTCCATCGACCCGTCGGACAGTATGTCACACTCCGACGCCTTGAGCAGCCTGAACCCCTTCAGCTTCTTGTTCAGACTATCGATCTCTTTTATCTGTTTCAGCAGCCGCCTTTCGTCAAGGCCGTTGGCGATGCGGGTTGACTTGGTGTGGTCCGAGACGACGCAGTACTTGTACCCCTGCGCCCTGGCGCACCCGGCAATCTCTTCCAGAGTAGAAACCCCGTCAGACCACCGGGAGTGCACGTGCAGGTCGCCCTTAATGTCGTCTGCTTTGACCAGCCGCGGGAGACGGCCCTGCAGCGCGGCGGCAATCTCGCCCCGGTCTTCGCGCATCTCCGGCGGTATCCACTCCATACCCAGGGCCTTGTAGATGTCTTCTTCTTTACGGCCGCCCAGTTTCCTGTCGCCCTTGAATATCCCGTACTCGCTTATCTTCATCCCATTCTTCTTCGCAATCTCACGGAGGCGCATGTTATGCTCCTTTGAGCCGGTGAAGTACTGAAGCGCCGAGCCGAAGGAACAGGCCTCCACCACGCGGAGGTCCACCTGCAGGCCCTCATGGAACCCCTCCTCCAGCCGGACCGAACCCTTGGTGCCGCCCGCCGCCAGCACCTGGGTGACACCCGGCATGTTCACGAACGATTTTATAATCTCCTGACCCTTCACGCCCGCCGTTCCGGCGGCAAGTATGTCTATGTCCCCGACCGTCTCCTTCATCCTCCGCAGCGAGCCTGCCGGCTGGACGGCCGCGACGCCGGGGGTCTCTCTGAGCATCTCCACTATCTGCGTGACAACGGGCAATGCAACGCCGAGCGGTATCCGCTCCAGACTGGTCTTGTAAAATTCTATGCCCCGGAGTATGTTTTCTATTTTCTTTCCGGCAAGCCCCTTCAGCCCGGTCAGCCTGTCCTCCCGTATCGCCTTTTCCAGGCCGGAGACGTCCACTATGCCCAGTTGCTTGTGGAGCATGGCCACCGTCTTGGGGCCCAGACCGGATATGTGCATCAGGGCGACCGTCTCCTCGCCGATACCGCTCATTACCTCGTCGTATCTGTGCATGCGGCCGGTGCGCAGGTACTCCGATATCTTTTCGGCGTGGCCCTGGCCGACGCCGGGGATGTCCTTTAACCTGTTCTGTTGGTCAAGTAACCCGATGTCTTCGGTGAGGTCGCCTATCGCCCTGGCCGCCTTGCGGTAGGAATTGATGCGGAAGCGGTTTTCGCCCCCGAGTTCAAGGGCGTCCGCCATCTTGTCAAATAGAGCGGCTATCTCTGCGTTCTTCAAAACGGAAATCCCCTTACTCCGAGAAACCGTTCACATTTGTCATTCTGAGAAAGCGTCAAACAACCGAAGAATCTTGCGAAGCAATCTATGCAAGATGCTTCGCTGCCCCTTCGATGCGCAATGACAAATGAAGTTCTCAACCCGATTATATCAACACAAAAATTGTGGTGTCAACGTGAAAGACCTTTGACGGGGAGCAGGGGGG
>JAUVQR010000354.1 GCA_030598065.1 Planctomycetota bacterium
AGGAAATAGAGTCCAAGCCCGGAGAGGAGCGCGCAGAGATAGCGGCAATATATAAGAAGAAGGGTTTTGAAGGGGATGAGCTCAAGACGGTGGTTGACCGTATAACCTCAAACAAGAAGGTATGGCTTGAGACCATGATGGCGCAGGAACTGGGTCTAATCCGTGAGGGCTACACCCATCCCGTAAAGTCCGGCGCCGTCACCGGGGCGTCGTACGTGCTCGGTGCCATCTCCCCCCTGACGCCTTATCTTATACTCCCCGTAGAGAGTGCCTTTATCGCCTCTGTGCTCCTCTCCAGCATATTCCTGTTCGTTGTGGGCGGCCTGAAGAGCCGCTGGGCGCATGTATGGTGGGTGTGGAGCGGGGTTGAGATTATGGCCTACGGGCTGGGAGCGGTGATTATCACCTACTCCATTGGGAGATTAATCTCTATAATCTTTGCCATAGATGTCACGGTATAGCAATGATATATCTTAGCTGCTGAGGGGAACAGAAATGTCACTCATAGAGAACATCAAGTTCAACGAAAAGGGCCTGATACCGGCAATAATAGCGGACGATGCGGACGGCCGCGTGTTGACCCTCTGTTACATGAACAAAGACGCCGTTGAGAAGACGGTGGAGACCGGGCTGGTACACGTCTTCAGGCGTTCACAGAACCGGTTGATGATAAAGGGCGAGTCGTCGGGCCATACCCAGTCGGTAAAGGGAATATCTATAGACTGCGAGGGCAACTCCATCCTCTTCAACGTAGACCAGAAGGTGGCGGCCTGTCACGCCGGATACAGGTCGTGTTACTATCGCACGTACAACCCGGGCACAGCGTCACTGGAGGTAACGGAAGAGCGGGTATTTGACCCCGAATCGGTCTATAAGAAAAAATAAACAATGCAAGCGGCTTTTTTGCAGTGTGCAAAACAACACCTTTCTGGCGTCTTATAATTTACCACATCTCCCGGGGCTGTAAATGGCCGGATTTGACGGGTGATGCAAGGAATGGGGCAAAAAGGGGGTGGAAGGGCTGCAAGGCGGCGCAGGGAGCCCATTTTCTCCGAAATACCGCAAACGTATGTTAAGAGGCCGCTTGGTTCCTCTATCTACAAGCCTCTATCCACAAGCCCCTATCCGCAAGCCCCGGAAATAAAAGGGGAAAAACCCTTGAAATGATTTTTCCATGGTGATATATTTGTCTTGTAGCATGTATCTGGGAGTGACAAATAGTCTGCAAGACCTGCAAGACACGTTAACCCCTTGTGTCGTAGCGACAAAGGCGACACGGGGCTCCGTGGTGCGTTCTCCCGAAAGACGGCTTTCCGTTAAAAAGCCTTGCTGCCTGCCGGGTAGTTGAAGAAAAGTCCATTCCTTTCCATCTGTTCCAGGGGAAGGATACAATACACAGGTTTC
>JAUVQR010000111.1 GCA_030598065.1 Planctomycetota bacterium
CTGATATGGCCAGGTACCTTGCCCCGTGCTTCTTGGCGTTGGCGATGTCTTTTATGACACGGTCTATGGAATACGTCCTGAAGCTTCTGCCGTACATCTGGTTCATGCTGCAGAAGTTGCACGGCATGGTGCAACCGCGTGACGTTTCTACTATGTCCAGCCGCTTTGTGCCGAAGGCGTAACCTTTCCAAATCCTGTTGGTTCTGTTCGGGATGGCTATCTTTGAGAGGTCTTCCAGGGGCCGCGGAGGGTTGTGCACGAACTTCCCCGCGTCACGGAAGGACAGGCCATTAACTTCCTGGTAGCGCGCCTTGCCTTCTATCGCCTGAAGGAGTTCGCCGAAGCTTATGTCGCCTTCGCCGCGGATTATAAAGTCAAACGGTTCGGCCTGATTATCATCGGCGATTTCTTTATACATAAGCGTGGCGTGATAGCCGCCGAGGACGGTCTTAACGTCCGGGTCAAGGCTCTTGATGAAGGCGGCGATGCGCCTGGCGGTATGGAACTGAAAACTCATTGCACTCAGGCCGATTATGTCGGGCTTATAATCCTTTAGCAGGCCCTGGACCACGTCTTTCAGCCGGTCCCTTCTCAGGACGAGGTCGGCCATGTATATCTCATGGCCGCTCGTGTTGGCGGTGATGGAAGAAATGGCAAGGTTGGGCGCCTGCCACGACCTCAACTCCGGTACCATATCGGGCATGGAGAAGAGCAATATCTTCACGCGTCATTCCTTTTTTTAGTTATTGCCAAGGTGGAGAGATTACGCCTTTTTCAAGCATTATCAAGGAGGGGTTCATTTATTTACAGAGGCTCAATTACCTCTACCCCCGGCGGCACTTCGAACTCAAAGACGTCGTCGTCTACCGCCTCGTTTATCTTGATATTCCAGAGCTCGATGCGGTTTATTACCTCCCCGTCGCTTTCGTACATGTCCATGCGCACGGGCAGCCAGAGGCCGTCGTCTACCCACAGCATTATCTCGTTGTACTGGGGATTTTCCATGGACGGCTTGGGCGTCAGTTTCAGTACGTATATGCCCTCATCGTCCGCTTCAGTTTCAGTGTCGGAGTTGGGCATCAGCTCTATAATGTAATTCTTTCTGGCCTTTTCTACGGAGCCTTCGTAACCAAACTCGAAGAAATTGAGTTCTGTCGTCTCACCCTCCGCGAGGCGGTATTGCTCGACCTGCTTTTCACCGGGTTTATAGACCCAGAAGTATTCCCCGTCTGAGACGTCTATCTCGTCCCTGGGCGGTTCGAACTCAAGCCGCAGTTTTCTGGGTACCTTGTACCTTAACGTCCCTTCCGCTACTTCCTCTTCATCAAGCAGGAATATGACCCTGGTGTGGGTGATGTCGGCGTCAATGGACTTGAAATCCATGCTTGCCAGGTCCATGTTGTCCAGCACGGTCTCCAGGTCCAGTCTTTCTTCGGCGTAAAGAGACGTGCCGTTTGCGTCAAGATGTGCCGCCAGTGTTAAGACGAGTATGACGTACAGTATACCGCGCATATGTATTTACCACCCTTCGCCAGAATTATTTATGATGTCAATCAGCTCGGACAAACTGTCTAACCGGTAGTCGGCGGTTTGTTCCACCACCCCGAGTTTACGTCCCATGCACAAAAGTGCGGTCTTCGTTCCCGCCGCCTTGCCGGAAAAGATGTCAAAGTGGACGTCTCCCACCATGAGGAGGTCTTTTGGGTCTATGCCCAGTTTTTCACCAATAAGCTTCACCGGGGAAGGTGACGGCTTGGGGGGGGCGTCTTCTCGGGTTACCACCACGTCGAAATGCAGCTTGTGCCTCTTCAGCAGTATTTCGACGGAGCGTCTGGAGTTGCGCGTAAGCAGGGCGGTCTTTATGCCCTTTTCTCTCACGTGCTCAAGCACGTCCACTACGCCGTCGTTGAGCTTTGAGGTCTCTGCCGCCCGTGTCTCGAACTTCTCAAGTACCTTCAGGCCCTCGCTACGCCTGGGTTCACCCTGCTTGTCAAGATACTCCAGGATAGGTTCGCTGTCGGGTATGCCTATCTCCCGGTTAACGGCCACAAGGTCCACGTTTGCCAGCGTGAGCGTGCCGTCCATGTCAAATATTATCCCCTTTATACCCAAGTTGCCTTTCCTCGTTATGGTGGGAAGTATACGATATGGTATCAGATAAGAGGGATTTTTCAAGAACGCTTCTTGCCGGTAGCGGTTGACACCCGATGGGGCAGGTGATACCATTAGTCCCTGAACTCGAAGAACTTACCCTATTTTACCTGAATCAAGAGGTCTGATTTTTCCAATATGGCCGCCCAATTTGCCGTTATCGGTGGTAGCAAGGCGTATGAACTCCTGGCCGGGGGAAACATCAAGGGCGCCAGACTGGGCGAGCGGAAGACCCCCTTCGGCGATTCCCAGGCGGTTTATCGCTTAAGATTCGACTCTGTGGAATTCCTCTTCCTCTCCCGCCACGGCGAGAAAGGTTATGACGTCTCGGCGCCTTACGTAAACTATCAGGCCAATATATATGCCCTGAAAGACATGGGGGTCGACAAGGTGGTCGCGTGGTCCGGCCCCGGCGCCATAAGCCGTGAGTTCTCGGTGGGAGATTTTGTGGTGGTGGATGACGTTGTGGATGAGACCATGGGCAGGGCTGGCACGTTCTTTAAAGGGACGGGCATAGGGTTTATCAGGCAAAACCCGGTTTTTTGTCCGTGCCTCCGGCAGACCCTTATAGAGGTACTTGATAGGCTCGGACTGGCGTTTAAGGATCGCGGCACCTATGTGTGCACCCAGGGTCCGAGGTTGGAGACGCCGGCGGAGATAAAGAAGTTTGCGGCATACGGAGGCGATCTGGTCGGGATGACCCTGGTGCCGGAGGTCTTCTTGGCCAAGGAACTGGAGATGTGCTACGCGGCGTTATGCTACGTGTCAAACTATGCGGAGGGTGTGGTAGACAGGCCCTTCCGCGCGGGGGAACTGTTCGAGGGACTGTCTACCGACGAAGAGAGGCGGCGGATGTTCCGGGCGGTGGACGATTTCCCTAAGATTATTGCCGAATTGGCCTTACATTCGGGCAGGGTGACCGTCCCGTGCCCCTGTCCGGACTCGATGCAGCGCTATAAAATAGATGGAAGGATAGGAGAGGATTGGCGGGATTGGATAGAGATTTAGACGTTATCTCGTTAAAGGCCGGCTACGTAGTACCGTCTCCCGGAGAGGTTATAGAGTACGGGCGCGTGTTGGTGCGCGGGACGAAGATAGTTGAGGTAGGCCCCTATAAGGCCCCCGACGGCGGCGGTGTAGAGATCGATTTGGGGGACGTGGTGGTGATACCCGGGCTTATAAACGCCCACACCCACCTCGAACTGACCGACCTTGAGGGCAAGTTGTCGCCCCCGAAAGGCTTTGCCCAGTGGCTGAGGCAGATGGTGGCCTTCCGTCTGGACGACCGTAACGGGGACCTCTCCCACGCCGTCAAAAGGGGTGTGCAACTGAGCCTGGAGGCCGGGACCACCACGGTTGCCGACATAGCCTATACGAATGATTCGTTCAACATACTCCCCCGGCTTCCCATACGAAAGAGGGTCTTCAAGGAGGTTATGTCTATGGACCCGAACTCCGTGGCCTCTATACTGGAGGACGCCATCAGGGTACTTTCCGGCTTTCCGAGAGAAAACCTTGATTATGTCGGCCTGTCGCCCCACGCTCCGTATACCGCGTGCGAAAAACTTTATAAGGGCAGCGCCCTTTTTTCACAGGGACAGGACATGCTTATCACGACCCACATCTGTGAGACGGAAGAAGAACTGGAGTTTTTGAATAAAGGAACGGGGAGTCTTGCCGACCTGCTTGGCGCCTACGGCTTTCTCGACAACTGGAAGCCGCCGGGGACGTCGCCGGTCTCGTTCTTAAAGAAAATAGGGGCGCTGACAAAAAGCCCCTGGCTGCTGGCGCACTGCAACTACCCGCGTGACGAAGAGCTGCAAATAATAAAAGAGAGTGGCTCAAGCGTAGTCTACTGCCCCGGGAGCCACCACTACTTCGGCCACAAGAGGCATCCGTTCCCCAGGATGCTGAAAGAGGGCATAAACGTGGCCCTCGGCACCGACAGTCTGGCCAGTAACTCTTCGCTCAGCATACTGGACGAGATGCGGTTTGTGACCGCAAACTATAATGAGGTAAGCCCCCGGGATGTGTTTGAGATGGCCACGGTGCGGGGCGCAAGGGCGGTTGGTATGGGAGACCGCGTGGGCGCGCTTTCGCCCGGCCTCGAGGCGGACCTGGCGGCGATAGAACTGCCCGGTAACGCCGGGGGCTCCGTACTCGACCGCATGCTCCAGCCAGATGCGCGAAACGTCTTTACCATGGTGGCCGGCAGGCCATGTTACGATAAACACGGACTCTTTGCGGAGAAAAAACAGTAGCGTGCTTGACCTTAACTATATAAGGAAGCATCCGGAAGAGGTAAAGAAGGCCGCTGAAGGGAAGCACGACCATGCGGACGTGGACAGGCTCCTTGAACTGGACGGTGAGCGGAGGGGGCTGATGCACGAGTCCGAACAACTTCGCCAGAGGTTAAACGAGGCGTCAAAAGAGATAGGCCGGCTCAAGAAGGAGGGCAAGGACGCCTCCGCTCAGATGTCTGAGATGAAGGACGTATCAAAAAATATTAAGGGATATGAAGAAAAGCTGCGCCGGTTGGACGGCGACATGAAAGAGATTCTGCTGGCAATCCCCAACGTCCCCGCCCCGGACGTCCCCGCCGGCGAGGACGAATCCGCAAATGAGAGAATACGGTCCTGGGGTGAGAAGCGGGGATTCAGCTACACGCCCAGGCCGCACTGGGAGCTGGGCGTCCAGCTTGACATCCTGGACCTTGAACGCGGCGCCAAGATATCGGGCGCGGGCTTTCCGCTCTTTAAGGGGCCGGGCGCGAGGTTGGAACGGGCGATGTTCAATTTCATGCTCGACCTGCACACCGACAAGCACGGTTACAAGGAGGTCTTCCCGCCGTTTCTGGTGAATAGGGCCTCTATGATCGGCACCGGACAACTGCCGAAGCTCGAAGGTGATATGTATAAGACGGCCGGTGACGATTTGTTTCTCATACCGACCTCCGAGGTGCCGATTACCAATATCCACAGGGATGAGATTCTTGACCATAAACAGCTTCCTCTGTGCTATACGGCCTATACGCCCTGTTTCCGGCGCGAGGCCGGCGCCCACGGCAAGGACACGCGTGGAATAATACGTATACACCAATTCGACAAGGTGGAGATGGTCAAGTTTGTGAGGCCGGAGACCTCTCCTGACCAGCTTGAGTCGCTGCTCAGTGACGCCGAGGAGGTGTTGCAGTTGCTGGAGCTACCCTACAGGGTGCAGAAGCTCTGCGTGGGTGACCTGAGTTTTGCCGCCCACAAGTGTTATGACATAGAGGCATGGGCGCCGGGCGTGGATCGCTGGTTGGAGGTGTCCTCATGCAGCAACTTTACCGATTTCCAGGCGCGCCGGGCTAATATACGCTTCAGGGATGAGGACGGGAAGGTACGGTTCGTCCACACACTGAACGGCTCGGGAGTGGCGCTGCCCAGGACGGTGATAGCGCTTATTGAAAACTACCAGCAGGCCGACGGCTCGGTGGTGATTCCCAAGGTATTAAGGGACTACATGGGCGGCGCAGACGTGATCTGGTCATAGGTTTTATTGGCGGTTTCTCCAATCGTAGGGGCCCGGATTGCCGGGCCCCTACCATAGAACCTCGAGAGAACAACAAGGTGATACGTAAGCCCGGTAAGTACCA